>DAIUFO010000048.1:0-9457 GCA_036844545.1 Chloroflexota bacterium | reverse complement strand
CGGTGAGGGCGAAAAGCAGGAAGACGCCTTCCGAAAGTCCGTCCGCCATGATCCGGCCGCTGCATGGCAGGCACTGAAAAACAAGCACGGCCCAGAAGCCGATGCGCCGGTTGAACATCTGTTGTCCCATCCAGAAGAGTGGCGCCACAAGCAGGATACTGGCCGCGGCGCTGCCCGTCAGGACAACACCACCGAGCTTCAAGAGCTCGCGACGGCCTAGCCGGCCGGTCAAACGTGACTTGCCATTGGTATCGTGCTGGTCGCTCAAGTTGGTCCTCCCTTTGCGGCTGGCTTACTCAAACTGTACGTTGGACGCGCGAGGTCCCCCGCATGCATGCTCTCCGATGCTAGGGCAGGGATGCGTGGCACGCAATAGGCGGAGTGCTGCAAACAGAGGCTGCTTCCATTGGGCAGCCTGCACATACCTCCGAACGGCTATTTCTCGCGCGCCCGCTCCACCAGGTAACGCAGCGCCAGCTCGTAGCCTCGCCAGCCTAGGCCTGCGATGGTTCCGACGGCGGCCGGCGAGATGAGCGAGCGGTGCCGCCACTCCTCGCGGGCCTGGATGTTGGTGATGTGGACCTCCACGAAGGGATAATCCACGGCCTTGATGGCGTCGTGCAGGCTGACACTGTAATGGGTCAGCCCGCCCGGATTAAGGATGCAGCCGGCGAGCCCGGTGCCGCGCACGGCGTGCAGGCGGTCGATGATCGCCCCCTCGTGGTTGCTGTGAAAGAACTCAACTTCCACGTCGCCCAATTCCTTCCCGAGACGCTCCAGGTGGGCTTGGACGTCGGCCAGGGTCACCGAGCCGTAAATGTGCGGCTCACGATAGCCAAGCAGGTTGACGTTGGGGCCGTTGACGACCAGCACGTTCATGAAAGTGCCTCGCCCGCGTGCAGCTCGCCGTGCGCAGCACTCATGCCGTAGCGAAGCGGGCCTGGGAGCCCCGAGCTTTCTGGCGGCGGCTGACGTCCCAGTTTTCCCACACCACAAGCAGCGCGCTGGCGTTAAAGATGGACGAGTAAGTGCCACTGGCGATGCCGATCAGCAGCACCAGGACGAAGTTGCGGATGGTCACGCCGCCGAACAGCGACAGCGCCAGCAGCGTGAACAGCACGGTGAGCGACGTGTTCAGCGAGCGTGCCAGCGTCTGCACCAGGCTGTTGTTGACTGAGGTCTCGAAGGTCGCCCCGGCGCGCTTGATCAAGTTCTCGCGGATACGGTCGAACACCACCACGGTGTCGTGGACCGAGAAGCCGACAACGGTCAGCACGCCGGTCACGAACAGGGCATCGATCTCGAAGCCGAAGACCTCGCCGAAGATCGACCACAGCCCGACCACCACCAGCACGTCGTGCAGCAGCGCGATGATGGCGCAGGCGCCGTAGCGATAGGGCCTCTCCAGGCGCCGGAAGGCCCACCAGATGTAGAGCAGGATGATCGCCGAGGCGGCCAGGACGGCGAAGATGGCGTTGCGGGTAGTCTGCTGGCCAATCAATGGCCCAACCGTGTCGGCTGAATCGCGGGTGACCGTCCCATACTTGGTCTTGAGCGCGTTCTCCGCCGACTCGATCTGGTTGATGTCGAGATTGGGCGCACGAATGATGGCCGACTGCGCCGTTCCCTGGGTGGGAATGGTGGTCTGGACCACAACGTCCGTAATCCCCACCGAGGCGTAGGCCTGCTGGATGTCCGACGACTGGATTTGCTGGGTGAAGCTGTAGCGCAGCAGCGAGCCGCCGGTGAAGTCGATGCCCAGCTTCAGATGGAAGATCAGCAGCGAGATCACGCCGGGGATGATGATCAGCGCCGACAGCGCAAAGAACCAGTTGCGCTTGCCCATCAAATTGGCCATCAGCGCTCAGCTCCAGCCATCGCCGGCAGGCCTTGCGGTGCGCCGGGGCGGGCCTCCAGGCCGAAGAACCAGCGCAGCTTGGTGCTGGCCATGGCGTGCTGCGCCCGCGGCACGAACGTGAGCAGCGTCCGCAGGAACACACGAGAGCAGAAGTAGGCGGTGCAGAAGCTGACGATCACGCCCGTGGCCAGCGTCACGGCGAAGCCCTGGATAATGCTCGCGCCGAAATTGCTGCCAAAGAAGTACAGCACGATGCAGATGATGATGGTGCAGGCATTGGAATCTCGGATCGAGGGTAGTGCGCGCGAGAAGCCGGCTTCGACGGCGGCGCCCAACGTCTTGCCGCCGCGCAGCTCCTCTTTCGTGCGTTCGAAGATGAGCACGTTGGCGTCCACGGCCATGCCGATGCTCAGGATGAAGCCGGCGATGCCGGGCAGCGTCAGGACCACGGGCCACAGCCGGAAGATGGCGTACGTCCAGATGCCGTAGGCCCCCAACCCGAAGGCGGCGATCACGCCCGGCAGGCGGTAGTACAGCAGCATGAAGCCGACCACGATGCCAAGGCCGATCTCGCCGGCGATGAAGCTGCGCTGAACCGAATCCTGCCCCAGGGTGGGGCCGACCGAGGTCGTGGCCTCGACGGATAGGGGCACCGGCAAGGAGCCGTACTTCAACTGGATGACGATGCTCTTGGCGTCGGCCAGGGTAAACCGTCCGGTAATGCGGCCGCTGTTCGTGATCTGGGCCTGGATCGTCGCGACCTCGATCAAGGTCTTGTCCAAGGCGATGCCCAGTGGCTGGCCGATATGGCTGCCGGTGTAGGCGCCAAACTTCTGCGCGCCCTGATCGTTGAACTGGAAGTCGATCTCGGGGGAATTGGTCTGGGAGTCGATGCCAACCCCGGAGTTGGTCAGGTCCTTGCCAGTCACCACCACGGGCTGATCGGCTACCTTTTCGCCGATCTTGGCGGTTGGCGTGCTGCTCAGGTCGATCCATTCCAGCAAGCCGGTGTTGCCGATGGTCTTGACCGCCTGGTCCTGGTCCTGGATGCCGGGCAGCTCGACCAGGATGTGATCCGAGCCCTGCTGCTGGATCTGCGGCTCCGACACGCCGAAGGCGTTGACGCGCTGGGCGACGATCGTCTGCACCGCGGTCATCTGGTCAGTGTCGACGGACGACTGGCCAGGCGGCGGCGAAGCCTTGAGCAGGATGGACACGCCGCCCTGGAGGTCGAGGCCCTTATGCGTGTAAATCTGCTTGTCGCCGATCGTCCGGGCACCGGGAAGATCGATCCAAGTCCCGAAACCCATGAGGACGAGGATGACGAGCAGGCCTGTCAGGTTCCGCCGGTTCACGGGGGGAACTATAGCGACTGGGTCGGACCGACGACGGCCAGCACGCCCTCCGGCCGGGTGCTGGCCAGCGGTACGTCCACGAGGGGAGGGTAGCGCCGCTGAAGCTTCCGGACGAGGCGTTCGGGGCCCGCCACCAGCAGCGGCAGACGGGGGTAGAGCTTACGAAGATCGAGCGCGGCGGCGGCCAGTTCCCGGAGGGTGGGAGGCTTTTCGAAGGTGTGGATTTCGATGGCGTGCTCACGCAGCGCATCGGCGTCCGCGGGGTCGATGGAGACGGCCAGGAGGACGGCGCGAGGCTCGTGACTGGGCGTCGGCGTGGAGGCTACTCGTCCTCCAGGACGTCGATCTCGTGGTTCAGGAGCACTTCGCGGGTGCGGCTGTTGCCTTCGGGCGGGCCGACGAGGCCCTCGGCTTCGAGCAGGTCCATGAGCCGGGCGGCGCGGTTGTAGCCGATGCGCAGCTTGCGCTGCAGCAGCGACGTGGAAGCTCGCTCGGTGGCCATCACCAGGTCGCGCGCCTGCTCCATGAGTTCGTCGGTTTCGTCTTCCTCGGCCGCGGCTTGCTCGAGGTCTGCCAGGCTCACGGCTTCCTTGATGCCAGCCGGCACCTGGTGGCGCCAGAAGCCCACCAGGTTGTTGATCTCCTTATCGGACACGAACGTGCCCTGCAGCCGGATCTGCTTGGCGCTGTCCGAAGGCGCGTAGAGGGCGTCGCCTTTGCCGAGCAGCTTCTCGGCGCCGACGCCGTCCAGGATGGTGCGTGAGTCGACCTGGGACGAGACGGCGAAGGCGATGCGGGCCGGCAGGTTGGCCTTGATGAGGCCGGTGACCACGTCCACGGAGGGACGCTGCGTGGCGACGACCAGGTGGATGCCGGTGGCCCGAGCCAGCTGAGCCAGGCGGCAGATGATGCGCTCGACCTCGTCCGGGGCGGTCATCATCAGGTCGGCCAGCTCGTCGATGATGACCACCATGTAGGGCATCTGCTCGCGAGCCTTGGCGTTGTGGCCCTCGATGTTCCGCACGCCTTCCTGGGCGAACAGCTCGTAGCGGCGCTCCATCTCGCGCGTCAGCCACTTGAGGGCGTTGAGGACCATGTCGACCTTGGTCACGACCGGCATCTGCAGGTGGGGGATGCCGCGGTAGGCGGTCATCTCGACCATCTTGGGGTCGATGACGACCAGCTTCAGCTCGTCGGGCGTCGCTTGGAACAGCAGACTGGCGATCAGGGTGTTGAGGCACACGCTCTTGCCGGAACCCGTCGAGCCAGCGATGAGCAGGTGCGGGCATTTGTTGAGCTCGGCGACGATGGGCTTGCCGGCCACGTCGCGCCCGAGGGCGACCCGCAGCTTGCCTTTGGCCTTGGTCCACTCGTCGGACTTGAGGATCGAGCGCAGGTTGACCACCGAGGTGGTGTCGTTGGGGATCTCGATGCCGACCATGCCATAGCCCGGCACCGGCGCCTGCACGCGGATACTGGCCGCGGCCAATCGCAAAGCCACGTCGTCCGCCAGGCTGGTGATGCGCGAGACTTTCACGCCCTCGGCCGGCAGCAGCCCAAAGCGGGTGATGGCCGGCCCGGACTTGATCTCCTTGACGACGGCGTCCACGCCAAAGGACGACAGCGTGTCGACGATGATCTGGCCCTTGCGCTCCAGGTCGTCCGGCGTGGCGGAATATTGCGCGCTGCCCTCCAGCAAATCCAGCGGCGGCAGTGCCCAATCGAAGTCAGGCTTGGTGACGATGGTGGGGACGGCGGGCTCTTCATCCTCGGGCGCGTTGAGCAGCACCAACGGCTTGTCGGCCGGCCCCGGCCTGGGCTGCCTGGGGAAGCGGATGATCTTGGCGCTGGGCGCATCGTCGACGCCGGTGTTGATCTCGATCACCGGCTTGTCCCGCTGGGCGCGGCCCTCGCGCGCGTCCTGGGCCTTGGTTTGGAATCGCGAGCGGACGCGGCCAGCCAGGAACAGCACGTTGCCGTAGATCCAGGCCAGGGATATCTGGAAGGTCATGATGACGGCGATGGCCAGCAGCCCGATCAGCACCAACACGGCGCCAAGCTGGCCCACGATGTAACGCATGCCCTGGAACACACCGGCGCCAAACAGGCCGCCCATGCCCTTGACGAGCTGGCTCGCAGCGCAGCACACGCTCAGCAGCAGCAGGAAGCCGACTATCCGCTGCCAGCTGACGCGCGGCTCCTCAGAGACGCCCTGCCAGAAGAAACCGATGCCCAGCCCGGCCAAGCCCAGCGCCAGCAGCACGCCGCCGGGGGCGCCCAGCGCTTGCAGGATGGCCGGACCCATGGCCCGCGACAGCAGCGAATCGGCGGGGAAGATGCTCAGCAGGCACAGGGCGGCGACGATCAGGATGGCGATGCCGCCGATCTCCTGGGCCAGCGGCTCGGCCAGCTTGAACTCGGGCTCGGGCTCCGGCTCGGGGCGGCGCCCGCGGGGTGGGAGGGCTTTCAATTGTGCTTGGGCCATGGGCTATCTAGATAACGAAGGTCGCCCCTCATTTGTCATTCTGAGCGCAGCGAAGAATCCGTGCCCTGATCCTAAACCTCTACCACCACCGGCAGGATCATCGGCCGGCGCTTCGTCTGTTCGTAGAGGAACTTGGAGAGCGCGTCGCGCATCTTGTTCTTGATGAAGCCGTAGTCGGCAGTGTGGTCCGTTTGGTGGTCCAGGGACTCGAGCGCCACCTGGCGTGCCTGCTCGATCAGCTCCTCTGCCTCGCGCTGGTAGACGAAGCCGCGGCTGATGACGTCCGGCAGCCCCGTCGGGTGGCCCGTTTGGCGGTCAATCGTGATCACCGCCACCAGGATGCCGTCCTGCGCCAGGTGCTTGCGATCGCGCAGCACCACTGAGCCGATGTCGCCCACGCCCAAGCCGTCGACGAACACGTAGCCGGCTTGGACCTTGCCGTTGATCCGGGCACTGTCGGCGGTGAACTCCAGCACGTCCCCATCCTCGGCGACGAAGACGCGGTCGGCCGGCCAGCCCAAGGACTCGGCCAGCTTGCCGTGGAGGACGAGGTGGTGGTACTCGCCGTGGATGGGCACGAAATAGCGCGGCCGGACCAGGTTGATCATGAGCTTCTGCTCTTCCTGGCTGGCGTGGCCGGAGACGTGGACGGGCAGTAAGCGGTGGTACAGCACCTGGGCGCCTCGCTTGTAGAGGTTGTCGATGTTGCGCGTCACCGCCTCCTCGTTGCCGGGGATCGGCGAAGAAGACAAGATGATGGTGTCGCCCTTGACGATAGTGATGAAGCGATGGTCGCCGTTGGCCATGCGGCTCAAGGCGGAGCCGGGCTCGCCCTGGGCGCCGGTGGTGACGATGACGACCTCCTCCCGCGGCAGCTTGTTCAGCTGCTCGATGGTTAGGATCAGGCCATCCGGCACGTGGAGGTAGCCCAGCTCGCGGGCCATGGCCACGTTCTTCTCCATGCTGAAGCCGACGACGCCCAGCTTGCGCTGATGCTTGACGCACATGTCGACGACCTGCTGCACGCGCGAGATCAGCGAGGCAAAGGTGGCGATGATGATGCGCTCCCGGGCGTTGCTGAAGACGCCGTCGAAGGCCTCGCTGACCGTCTTCTCGGAGGGGGTGTAACCGGGCACCTCGACGCGCGTGCTGTCGGAGAAGAGCGCCAGCACGCCCTGGGCGCTGAGCTGAGCCAGCTTGGCGAAGTCGGTGAGCTTGCCATCGACTGGCGTGTGGTCCAGCTTGAAGTCGCCGGTGTGGACGATGGTGCCGACGGGCGTGTGGAGTGCGATCCCAACCGAGTCGGGGATGCTGTGGCAGACCTGGAAGAACTCGGCCCGGAAGACGCCCAGGTTCAGGCTGTCGCCCGCCTGAATGACGTTGAGCTGCACAGCTTCCAAAAGGTGGTGCTCGTCCAGCTTCACGCGGATGAGCCCCTGCGTGAGCTTGGTGCCGTAAATCGGCGGAAAATCGAGCTGCGGCAGCAGGTAGGGCAGCCCGCCGGTGTGGTCCTCGTGGCCGTGGGTGATGAGCCAGCCACGGATCTTGTGGGCCTTGTCCAGCAGGTAAGTGACGTCGGGGATGACGAGGTCGATGCCGAGCATCTCGGTCTCGGGGAACATCAGACCGCCATCGATGAGGACGATGTCGTCCCCAAACTCGACGGCCATCATGTTCTTGCCGATCTCGCCCAGGCCGCCGAGCGGGACGATTCTTAGGACGGGGTTAGCCATGCGTTGGAGTCATTTTGGGCAAACTATAGCGGTGGCGAGCTACTGCCAGAGCTCGCTCGAAGCGAGCTTTGCGCCTTCGGCTAGGGCTTCCAGCTTGGCCCAAGCAATTTTGGGGTGGACGCGGCCGCCCAAGCCACAGTCGGTGCCGGCGATGACGTTCTCGCGGCCGAGGATGTTGGCGAAGCGCACGATCCTGTCCGCCACCAGCCGCGGATGCTCGATCAGGTTGGTGGCATGGCTGACCACGCCCGGGATGAGGACTTTGCCCTCCGGCAGCTTGACGTCTTGCCACACTCGCCACTCGTGCTCGTGCCGCACGTTGGCGGCCTCAACTGAGTAGGCGCCGGCCCGCACCCGCGGCAGGACTTCGACGATGTGCTCCAGCGGCAGGTCGGTGGTATGTGGTCCGTGCCAGCTACCCCAGCAGATGTGGTAGCGGATGCGGTCTTGGGGCAAGTCTCGGAGGGCATGGTTCAAGGCCTCCACACGCAGCATCGCGAACTTGCGGTACTCGTCGATGGGCGGCTCGGGATCGGCCATGTCCCACGTGTCGGGCAAGCCGGGGTCGTCGAGCTGGAGGACGAAGCCGGCCTCGACGATGGCCCGATACTCCTCGCGCATAGCCTCGCCGATGGCGAACAGGAAGGCCTCTTCGGTGTCGTAGTACAGGTTTTGGCCGCGGGCGAAGCTTCCGGGCGCTATGGCCGTCATAAAGGCTTCTTCGGCGTCGACGCCCTGCAGGGCAGCCTTGAGGTTGGCGACGTCGGCCGCGACCGCTTCCTGGCCTCGATAGCTGATTGGCCCAGTACACATTGGGCGCATGGAGCTGGAGCTGAACGTCCCGCTGGGAAGCTCCTGGTAAAAGTCGGGGAACCTCTTTCGGTCCCGACGCTCGAACACCGTCGTCAGCTTGACGTCGGCGCTGCTGGCGCCGGTGGCGACGCCAGCGTTGTCCACGGGTGCAAACCCGGCCAGCCGCTGGTAGGCGTAGCTCATCCAGGCGCCGTAGTCGATGGTCTGCCGCGTCGCCTTGCCGAACTCGCCATCGCCGACAACGTCGATTCCAGCCTCCTGCTGGTGGCGGACCACGTCGGTTACCGCCTGCGCCAAGCAGGCGGTCAGCGCTTCCTGATCGACGGCTTCGCCACCGAATTTGGGCGCATTCAGCTCGACTAGTCGATCGGGCCGCGGCAGGCTGCCGGCGTGAGTGGTGAGGATGCGGGTAGTGCTTGTTTTCATGCTGTTACCTTCCTCGCTGGTGTCTCGTGTTCACTGGAACGTGCCTTGGTTGAGCTTGACTTGCCCGAACGTTGCCCGCACGTTGCCGGGTAGTGGCCATGAGCTTGCCGGGACATGACCAGGACTTTGGCCGCGTAGGATGCGCGACCGTGGGTTTGTGAGCTTTCAGTCGGAGTGTCAGTGATGCCTGGGGTCGGGCATGGCCGGTGGCAGGGGTGCATGAGGCCACTGTACGCCGGCACGATACCAGACAGGTCTTGAGCTGGCAAATGGTATCTGCTGTTTGTTGCACCTTCGGCCGGCGCGCGCGTAGACTTGCTGGCGCGGATGGCGAACCTGTATCTCGACCACGACGTTCAGCGAGCGCTCGCTGAATTGCTCAGAAACGCTGACCATACCGTAGCGACTACCCGCGAACTGGGGCTCACCGCCGACCCCGATTACGTTCAGCTGCTTACGGCGTACCGACGTGGCGCCATCTTGATCACCCGAAACGAGGATGACTTCGTGCTTCTGCACGGTGCATGGCGAGCCTGGTCAGTGGAATGGGGAGTGTCACCGCCGCACCCGGGCATCATCGTGTTTCCGCACAGGCAGTCAGGCCTCGAATGGACGCCCGGGTATGCCGCGCCCCGCCTGGAATCACTGCTTCAGCAGAGCTTTCCCCGCCCGAACGAGTTCTACCGCTGGGAACGCGATCGCTGGAGGCGCAAGGACTAGTGGGTCACTTCTCATGAGCGTAACAGGACATAGCCGCCGGGCGTCTTTGGTCATGAGTGCGCCTCAT
>DAIUFO010000047.1:0-16163 GCA_036844545.1 Chloroflexota bacterium | reverse complement strand
CCTACGAGCCGCGCGACCGTGGCGTGGAAGTACCGGGCTCGCCACCCATTGTCCACGCTTTTCCCAACGCCAAAGACCAGCAGGACCTGATCGAAGACATCCGGACGGCTCGCTCGCACGCCGACGTCGTGGTGGTTTCGTGGCACTGGGGCGCCTCCCCGGCCAGCGGCGGTACCGGCGATATCGTCACGTACCAGGTGGAGATGGGCCACCTGGCCATTGAATCAGGAGCGGATATGGTAGTTGGCCACCACCCGCACGTGCTGCAGGCAATCGAGGTCTACAAAGGAAAGCCCATTCTCTACTCGCTCGGCAACTACGTCCACGATCTGGACTCCATGGGCGAAAAAGGCAAGCGGTTTACGAGCATGGTCGCGCGCTGCCGCTTCCGTGACGGGAAGGTGGCACAGCTGTCGTACGTACCCGGCTTCGTCGAGGGCAGCGGTCCACCGCGCTTCCTCAAGCCGGCCGAAGCCAAGTCCATCGTCGACTACATGGCCGAGATATCCGAGCCATATGGCACGCGATTCGAAGTTGGCCCGGACGACGTGTCCGTCGTGCTCGAAAACTACGAGCCGCGCCAAACGCTGACCCCCCAAGGGCCGGTGCGGGCCGAGTCCGTGGTCTGGAGGCGCGCCTCGGGCCTTTAGCCTAAAAACTTCATCTTTCCCAATCCGATGAATCCGACTGCGTCCAAACCGCGGTAATCCTCGCCTGAAGCGCCCTGGCGCGTCAAGGCTATGATGCGCGCAGGATGAACGCTATGACTTCAATACGCACGATTCAGCCGTTACTACTGGCCAGCGTGGTGCTGCTCTCGTCAGCCTGCGGAGGGGCTGCCCCGTCCGCCGCTCCATCGAGCGCGGCTTCCGCGCTCCCTGCTTCGGCTCCAAGCTCGGCCGCCGCCTCAGCCAAGCCGGGGGCTGCCTCAGCAGTGGCATCGGGAGGCGCAACTTCGGCTGCCAGCGGCGCCGCTGGCGCCAAGCCGCAAGCTGCCGGCCAGTTCTCAGGCGGCGATCCTAACGGCTCGCCGGTCCGGGTGAGCTACGCGTCGCCGGCCGTCTCCGTAACACCCTATTACGCCGCCTTGGCGCAGGGCTTCTTTCAGCAGCAGCACATCAAGATCACGCAGTACATGATGCCGCCGAACGTAGCGATCACCGCTTTATCCAAAGGCGAGATCGACATCGTCGACGCGCCCAGCAATGCCATCGAAGGCGCCACCCGCGGCCTGCCCTTCAAGCTCATTTTTTCGGCCTGGCAGCGTTCCCCGTGGACGCTCGTTGGTAAGCAGCAATTCAAGTCCATACCTGACCTGAAAGGCAAGGTCGTTGGCACGAACCAGGCCGGAAGCACGCCCTACATTTATTTGGAGACCGGTCTCAAGAAGGCGGGGCTGACCAAGAACGACGTCAAGATCGTGTCTTCGGGAGGCACGATCTTGACCTACCAGAACCTCATTGCTGGCCAGCTGGATGCCGCTGTGGTCTCACCGCCGTTCGACGCCGAGGCCGAGCTGGCCGGCTTCCATGAAATACAGTTCCTGGGCGACCTCTTGGATCTGCCGTACATCGGCGCCGGGAGCAGCGTGCCCTTTCTCACGGCCCACCACGACGAGACCGTCAGGTTCCTGCGCGCCCTGATCGCCGCCAACCGCTGGATCAAGGACCACCCGGCCGAGACGGCTGACCTGATCGTCAAATACATTGGCGCCCCGCCGGAGGCCGCCAAGCGGTCTGCCGAGAAGATGATCCCCAACCTGTGGCAGGACACATTCGAGGCTTCGCCATTGGGACTTCAGCAAGCCTTGGAAATCCAGGCCGAGGAGACCAACACCAAAATCGACCTCAAGCCCGAGCAGCTGGTTGACTACGGTCCGCTGCACGAAGCGCTGCGGTGAACTGGCCAACAGTGGCTACGTGAAAGAATGACGACGCGTATCGCGCTGTTGCGCGGCATCAATGTCGGTGGGCACGCGATGGTGTCGATGGCCGCCTTGCGAGAGTTCCTCACGGGGCTGGGTGTTGGCAATCCGCGCACGCTCCTCCAGAGCGGGAACGTCGTTTTCGAGAGCGACGCCGGGACGAGCGGTGCTCTGGAGGGCTTGCTGGAGGCGGAAGCTGCCGCGCGGCTCGATCTGCGCGTGGACTTTTTCGTGCGTGGCGTGGATGAATGGGCGGGCATCGTCGCCGGAAATCCGTTCTTGGACGAAGCAGATCGCGACCCCAGCCATCTTTTGGTCGTCTTGCTGAAAGCGGCGCCGGACGCGCCGGCGGCCGAGGCGCTTCAAGCCGCTGTCGCCGGCCCGGAGGTCATCCGCGCCGGTGGTAGGCAGCTCTACGTCACCTATCCGGAGGGGATCGGACGCTCGAAGCTGACGAACGCGCTCATCGAGAGGAAGCTCGGCACGCGCGCAACCGGCCGTAACTGGAACACGGTGCTCAAACTCGAGGACATGGCTCGGCGTTAACTTGCGACCGAAACCGGCGTGAACGAGGCCAGAGCGAGCACGTCTGAGCGGGCTGGCGGGAGTTCCACGCTCGGTCGTGGAGTGTAGGTCGTGTGCCACATGGAGGCGGCTCGGGTCAACAGCCGCAGCTGTGACTGGTGGAGCATCGGAAACACAACTCGCAAGAGGAAGCGATCCAGCGGGGTGTGGCGTTGTTTGAGGGTCACTGTTCGAAGTCGCTCCTGTTTCTGCTTTGCCCTTCCCCTAACGCAAGCCCGGGGCCACGGCGTCAGCATGATGGACGGCCTGGCCCGCGAGGCCGACGAATATGGCCGGTCGCTCATCGACGAGCCCTCGGTGCGGCGGCTGTCGAGCCTGCTGCGCGAGCGCGGCCAGCCGCGGGCCATCCTCAGGGCAACGCGAACGGCGGAGTTGGGCCGCTAGGGGTTAATCAGGCCGCTGCCGGTGTTGACGATGAAGCTTTCACGGCGCTTCAGGAAATCACTCACCACCGAAGCGAACGCCTCCGGCCGATCGGCGTCCAGCGCGTGGGCGGCGTCGTACAGCAGCATGAAGTGGCAGTTGGGCAGCTTCTCGCGGTAGATACGCCCCATGTCTGGCGGGATAACCCGATCTAGGGTGCCGAAGAGGACCAGCACGGGCATGGTCAAGCTGGGAAACAGGCTCTCCATCGCCTCATCTCGCGGCGGGCCCATGAGGCGATTGACCAGAGCTTCCTGCTTGGCTCTCACGGCGGGATCGAGCGGCGGCATGACGGGCTGACGCTCCGGATGCGCGTACATGAGCCCCTGGCGCTCCGCCGCCGGCACCCGGATCGACTGTTCGGGCTGGATCGCTGCCGGGGCGGCCAGCACCAGCGCCTCGATGCGCTCGGGATACTGGACTGCCAGCCATAGGGCCAGCTTGCCGCCGAAGGAGTTGCCCATCAGGCTGAAACGATCCAATCCGATGTTGGTTGCCGCCTGGGCCATCGTCGCCGCCAGCTCCCGTATCGAGCCGGAGCGCTCGTTGGCCGCTGATGCGCCAAACCCCGGCACCTCGAACACGATGACCCGGTGGTTCTCCGCCAGCAGCTCATGAGATCGCGAAACGCGCAGCCCGCCGGCGCCGTGCAGCGTTACCAGCGGGCTGCCGCTGCCGGCTTCGCGGTAGCGGATGCGGAAGCCGTCCGCCTCGACATAGTCTTCGTTGAAGCTGGCCATTACAGCTCTCGCATCTTGGGCAGGACCTTATTGCCGAACAGCTCCATCGAGCGCAGTACCTTGTCCCGACCGAGCGGCTGGAAGATGACCTCCAGGATGCCTGCTCCGAGCTCGTCCCGCAGCGCGCGGATTTGGGACAGCACGCTCTCGGCGCCGCCGGTGATGAGCTGGCCCAGCTCCATGCGCTCCTTCAAGTCGTGGGGGGCGTGGCGCGCCCGCTGGGTGGCCGTGTCCCGCCCGTAGTAGCCGGCATTCGCGGCACTGTCGTCGACGGCGCGGTTGCTGGTGCTGTAGGCTGTCCGCCGCTCGCCTGCGCCGGCCGAGACGAGGTCGTCGATGGCCTGCTCGTCGCTGTCGGCGAGGTGGATGGTGAGGCGGTAGAGCACGTTCTCCGGACTAGGCTCCCAGCCGGCCACGGCGGCCTGCTCGCGGTAGTGGCGCACCGCGTCGCGGGCGAACGGCACCGTGGTGAAGGCGAAGCCCACGCTGATGTGGTTGCGCGCGGCGAACTCGCCCGATTCGGGGCTGGAGGCCGAGACGTAGATGGGCGGGTACGGCTTCTGGACGGGCTTGGGCCAGATCGACACCGCGCGGAACTCGTAGTAGCGGCCAATCCAGCCGAACGGCTGCGGCTCTGTCCAGGCCTTGACGATGAGCTCCAGCGCTTCCTCGAAACGCTCGCGTGATTCGGCCGGGTTCAGCCCGTAGGTCACGTACTCGTTGGAGGTGCCGCGCAGCATGCCGGCCACGACGCGGCCTCTGGTCATGGTGTCCAGCATGGCGAATTCTTCGGCCACGCGTACTGGGTTCAGGATGGGGATGTCCGGCCCCAGCAGCGCGATCTTGGCCCGCTTCACACGTTGGGTCAGGGCGCCGGCCATGATCATCGGGTTGGGCGTCAGCGACATCGGCGCGTAGTGGTGCTCGGCCACTGTGACCCAATCGAAACCCATCTCGTCGGCCAGTTGAAACTGATCGAGGCTCAGCTCCATTGACTGTTGGCCCACGTCGCTGGAATAGGACTCATTGGGAACGGGCCAGACGCCTCGTGGGGCCGGGCCCAGGTAGGGCGCCAAAGAAAAAAGCGCTGCCTTCATGCCAGGTGGTATTTGACCATGGAGGCGGTCCTCTTGCTTTAGACTGCTGGCCATATGGCTGCTGTCCGGCGAGCGTTCGCCGATCTCATCCAGGCGCCGACGCTGATTGTGGTCGGCGGTGAGGACCAATTTGCGCTGCCCGAGTACCACAGCATGATTCAGCGGCTATCTCAGGCGCGGCGCCAGGTTATCGCCGGCGGCATGGTGCCGCTGCCCGATCAGCTGCCGGACGAGTTCGCCAGAGTGGTGCTGGAGTTCCCCTCGAGCTAGAGGCCCTTGACAGACTGGCCAAATGTGCAGTATGCTCACTTGAGCAGGTCCTAAGCGGACGGCTGGTCCGCGGACGGCGAGTCTAGGCAAGGAGGTTCGGCGTGCCGAATCGACAGGAGCTCACCGCCAAGCAGCGGGAAATATTCGAAGCGGTTCAGGACTGGATCCAGGAGAGCGGCCGGCCGCCGACGCTGCGCGAGATGGCGCAGCGTATGGGCGTGTCGTCCACGAACGCGATCCGCGATCACTTGCGCGTGCTCGAGGGCAAGGGCTACCTCAAGCGGGAAGCGCGGCTGTCGCGCGGGCTGGAAGTCATTCGCGGCGGCAAGGCCGACGCGCCGGAACGCCCCGGTCCGCTGCAGGGGCCGCAACGCGAGATGGTGGCCATCCCGCTGATTGGCCGGGTTGCCGCCGGCGCGCCCATCTTGGCCGAGGAGAACATCGAGGACACGCTGTATCTCGACAAGTTCTTCGTACGCGAGGGTGACCTGTTCGCACTGCAGGTCAAGGGCAGCAGCATGATCAACGCCGGCATTTTTGACGGCGACTACGTGTTCGTACGGCAGCAGCCGGTCGCCAATCGCGGCGAGATCGTGGTGGCGCTCATCGGCGAGGAGGCCACGGTCAAGACCTACTACCCCGAAAATGGGCACATCCGGCTTCAGCCCGAGAACGACACTATGGAGCCCATCATTGTCCGCCGCGGGGACACGGACATCCGTATCGTCGGAAAGGTGTCAGCAGTCCTCAGGAAGATGTAGCGTCGCCGGAGCTGCTGGTTGCCGGGGCGGCGCCGGGGGCGACATGAAAGATGTTCCGCCAGGGGACGTAGTGGCTGGGGAAGCTGTCCGTCTTCACCTGGCCGTCGGGCGCGGTGATCGTCCGCTTGAGCGACACGTCCAAGCCATCGTGGGCGTAGTCCGTTTGGTCGACCTGTCCCGGCTGAAGCGTCTTATCGACGACGTATTTGTCGGCCAGCGCCGGCTTGCGATTCGAGGTGAAGGGTCCGACCATGTCCACCTTGCGAGCGACGGGCTTGCCGTAGAAGTCCACGTACAGCTGCGAAGTCGGCACGTCGACTCGAGTGGTGATGGTCAGCGGAGCGCCGGTGTCGTTCTGGAACTTGAAGTCGAGGTTCGGGCTCCAGACGGTTGCGTCGAAGCCTTCGGGCGAGCCGCCCTGTGTGTAGTAGGGCACAGGGTAGGCGTGGTCGTGCCGTTCCGGGATGGGGACGCCGGCCCAGAAGGCGGCGCGGAAGGTGGTGGTGGACACCTGGCAGATGCCGCCGCCCAGGCCCGGATCGGTCTCGTTGCCGACGATGACCAGGCCCTCGGCCCAGCCGGCATCGGCGCCCACATCTCCCATGACCTGGTCGAAGGAGAACGTTCCGCCATCGGGGACCACCGTGCCGTTCAACTTCTTGGCCATGAGCTTGATGTTGATGACGCGGGTGGCCGGAGAATAGGCGAAGTTGGAGACACCCTCCGAGATCAGCTGGGGTTGAGGGACTGCCGCCAGCCAGCCGGAGCTGGCCAGGTTCTTGGCGATGTACTGGTCGCCAAGCAGCGTCAGGGAGGTGCTGTAGGCGGGCGCAAGCTCGGGGTGCCATTCCATGCGGGCCCGCTGGAAGTACTGCACTGTGAAGCCATCCTCGGCCGTTTCCTCGGAGGTGGGATAGCCGAACTGGTCCAGTCCACCGCGGGCGTTGAAGTAGGCCAGGAAGGCGTGGTGGACGCTGTGGCCCGTCTCCGGAAAATAGCGGAGGTCCGGACCGTTCGCGACTGCCGGGACTGTGGCGAAGGTACGGCCTTGGGTAAGGATGCTGCCGAGGAGGCTGAGCTGCACCTGGCTTATGTCCGGATGCCACTCCATGCGGGCGCGCTGGAAGTACTGGACCAGGAAGCCGTTCTCCTGCACCGGCTCCGTGCGCGGGAAGCCGAAGGCGTCCAGCCCGCCGTGCGTCTCGAAGAAGTCGCGGAAGTTGCCGCCGAGTGTGTGCCCAGTCTCGGGGAAGTAGCGGATGGCGGCCGCGCCTGCCCGAGGGGCATCGGGCGCGGGTGGAGCTTGGGGAGCTGCCGCGGCAAACGCGCTGGCCGGCATGAGCACCAGCCCCAGCGCGAGGGCGCGGATGAGGATACGGAACATCGCTTGGCAGCATAGCAACTGCGAATCGAGCCCGACCAGGGCCAGTACCATTGCCTGCCATGAACATCATCGATTGGCACACGCACGCCATGCCCCCGGAAGAGGCCCACGCCCCCGAGTAGCGGCGCGGCTACTTGGGTTGGGGTAGGTTCAGCAGCAGCAGCGCGTTTTTGTCCAGGATGGCGTCAACGTCGGATTGCGCCAGGCCTGATTCCTGGACGTAGGTCACGCAGTGTTTGAACTTGGGGCCAGCCAGGTAAGGGAAGTCCGTGCCGAGCATGACCTGGCTGGCGCCTACCGCGTCGCACGTGCAGCGTAAGGCCGCGGCTGTTTCGTTCACGGTGTCGTAGTACATGCGCCTAAGGGCGGTAATGGGGTTGACTCGGGATTGCTCTTTGGAGCGCTCGTAAGAGTCCTCCAGCCGCTGCCAGACGAAGGGGATCGTCCCACCCAGGTGCGGCACGATGACGTTGACCTTGATGTAGCGCTCCAGGATCCCGGACATCGCTAGGCGCAGCCCTGCAACGGTATCCTCGAAACAGCCGCCGACCATCCAGGTTAGGCCGTAGGCATCCATCATCGCGCCGCCGAGGCCGAGTGGGTGCAGGAATACCACCGTTTCGCGGCGGTCGAGTTCGGCCCACAGCGGCTCGAACTCGGGGCTGTCCAGCGCCTGGCCGCGCACCGAGCAGCCGAGGTTGATGCCGGAGAAGTGGAGCTGGTCGAGGCAGCGCGCCGCCTCCGTGATGGCCGCTTCGACGTGCGGCAGCGGCAGGCAGCCGAAGGCGGCGTAGCGGCCATTGTAACGATCGACGATGCCTTTGTAATAGTCGTTGGCCCACCGCGAGCCTTCCACGGCCTTGCCCGCGTCGGGCAAGTAGCCGGGCTGCGACGCGCCTGCGCACAGCACCTGGGCCTCGATTCCCGCGCCATCCATCAGATCGAGCCGCTGGTCCAACGAGACCCCAGCTCCGGGGGCAAACTTGCCGCCGTTCCAAGGATGGCCCAGGCGCTCCATCCTGTCGAAATAGACATCGTCGTAGTGGTGGGCGTGTACGTCTATGCGCAACGTTGTCTCCTATGCAGGTGGCTGGCGGCGATGCTAGCATCGCCGCCATGAACTACACCAAGCTCGAGGCGAAAGAAGCGTCGAAGGCGCAGATCCACGGCCTCTGGGCGGCGATCACCACGCCGTTCACGCCTGACGGCGACCTGGATGAAGCCGGCTTGCGCCACAACATGCGCCACTTCACCAACGTGCTGCACATCGACGGCATCTTTTGCACCGGCAACATGGGTGAGTTCTGGGCGCTGACGAAAGAGGAGCGGCGCCGCGCCGTGGAGATCGTCGTGGAGGAAGCGCGCGGCAAGTGCAGGGTAATTGCCCACACCGCGCACCACTCCGCGCGGGAGACGGTGGACCTGACGCTGCACGCGCAGAACGTAGGCGCCGACTTTGTGATCTTCATCAACCCCTACCTACCGGCCATGAGCGAGGACGGCGTGTTCGACTGGTTTGAGTACATCTCGAAGCGCGTGGACATTGGCATCTGGATGTTCGACTCCAGCTACGCGGGCTATGGGCTATCGCCGGAGCTGACGGCGCGTATCGGCGGGCTGACGAACGTCTGCGGCGTCAAAGTGGGCCGGCCGTTGGAGCACTATGCCGAGGTGCACCGCCTGACTCAAGGCAGCATCGTGCTGAGCCACCCGTCTGAAGGACTGTGGCTTCGGCTCATGCGGGACTATGGCCAGCAGGTGCACAACTCCT
The DNA here is from genome assembly GCA_036844545.1 of Chloroflexota bacterium. Taxonomy (GTDB): domain Bacteria; phylum Chloroflexota; class JAJPGV01; order JAJPGV01; family JAJPGV01; genus DATGVV01. The sequence continues at coordinate 7,208 of DAIUFO010000047.1, read as the reverse complement.
CGGCCACGCCGTTCGCCTTCCAAACGGCCACATCCCAGCCGTTGCGGGAATACACCGAGCTTGGGCTGGCCGGGAAGTTCGAGCAAGCGGAGCGGCGCTCGGCGGACATGGACCCGATCCGGCAGTTGTGGCACAAATGGCAGAGCCAGCCGTGGGATGAACGGCGCATCGTGCCGATCGCCTACCTCAAGTACTGGTGCGAGCTGCTGGGCATGGCCGGCGGCCCGGTTCGCGAGCCGCTGCAGCAACTCACCGACGCCGAGCGGGCCGAGATACGCGCCGACCTGGAGCGCGTGGGGCTGCTGGGAGGAGCCACTCCCTCGCCCGTCGCAACGGGAGAGGGTCGGGGTGAGGGAGCCACCCTGTCGGCAAGCGTGCGCTAAGAGTACGGGTGGGTTCCCTCACCCTCTCCCGGTCCTACGCGGACGGCGAAAGCGGCGGGCGAGGTGACTTCCCTGTCAGTGGAAGTTATGTGAGGCCTGGGTGGCGGCCAGGTCAGGTAGGCTGATCGGCTCGAAGCGCTCGGCCAGCAGGTTTACGTTAGGGCCGCGCCACTGCACCCGGCCGTGGATTTTCACGAACGGCTCGAGGCGAATGACCTCGCGCTGGCGGTCGAACAGGTCGGCGTAGATCACGACGTTGATGACGTCGAACTCATCTTCCAGCAGCATGAACACCAGACCGCTGGCCGTGCCCGGCCGCTGGCGGCAGACCACCAGTCCGGCGGCCGTGATGCGCTGGCCGTCCTTCAAGCCGGGCAGGTCCCGGCTGGTGGTGACGCCGCTGAGCTTGGGCCGCAGCAGCGCCATCGGGTGCAGTGAGGGCGAGAGGCCCAGCAGCTCGTAGTCCGTCCGCAGCCGATCCCAGGCCGAGAGCGGCGGCAGACGCACCATGTCCTGCTCGAGCGGGAACTCGATCTGTGGGTGGCGCTCGTCGCGGTAGAACAACCCGAGCTCCCAGAGTGTTTCGCGCTCGCCGGCGTCGAACGCGCCGGCCATGATGAGGTTTTCGGTCTGGTCGCGGTTGAGGCCGGTGCGCTGGCTGAATTGGAAGATGGAGCCGAAGGGGCGACTCGCTGTCCGCGTAGGACCTTCGCGCTCGGCTTCGATGGCCTTGGCTTGATCCAGGCCGATGCCCTGCACGAAGGAGAAGCCCAGGCGGATAGCGTCGTCGCGTTCCACGACACACTGGGCGCCGCTGCGATTGACGTCCGGCGGCAGAAAGGCGATGCCATGGCGGCGCGCGTCGCCCACCAGCATCTCCAGGCTGTAGAAGCCCATCGGCTGGTTGTTGAACAGCGCGCAGTAGAACTCGACCGGATAGTGGTAGCGCAGCCAGGCCGATTCGTAGGCCAGCAGGGCGAAAGCCACGGCATGGCTCTTGGGAAAGCCGAAGGCGGCAAAGCCTTCCAAGTTCTTGAAGATCTTGCCGGCCACATCCACGGAGATGCCGTTCTGGCGGCAGCCGTCGAGGAAGCGCTGCCGCTGCTCCTGCATGGCCTCTTGCGAGCGTTTGCGGCTCATGGCGCGGCGCAGCCGCTCGGCTTCGCCGGTGGTGTAGCTGGCCGCCGCCATGGCGATTTGCAGCACCTGGTCCTGGTACAGCACCACGCCCAGCGTCTCCGCCAGGATGGGCTCGAGGCAGGGGTCCAGGTACTTCACGTCGACAGGCTCGCCTGCGCGCAGGCGCCGGCGGTATTCCATGTAGGGATCGAACGAGCCGCCCACGATGGGGCCTGGCCGCACGATGGCCACCTGCACGGCCAGGTCGTCCATGTTACGCGGCTGGGTGTTGCGCAGGGTCTGGATCTGGGCCCGGCTCTCGATCTGGAAGATGCCCACCGTGTCGCCCTCGCAGATGCGGTCGTAGACGGCCTTCTCCTCGTGGTCGATGCGGCCTAAGTCGGGCACCTCCTTGCCGCGCGCCTCGATGATGTTGAGGCAGTCGTCCACGCACGACAGCATGCCCAGCGCCAGGAAGTCGATCTTGACCATGCGGGCGTAATCCACCGAGTCCTTGTCCCACTGGATGACGTAGCGGCCATCCATGCGCGCCGGCTCGACCGGCACCGAACGCATGATCGAGTGCCGAGCCAGGACGATGCCTCCCACGTGCTGGCCGACGTGCCGAGGCATGCCGGCCAGCTGCTTGGCCAGCTCGATAAGGTCGCGCCAGATGGGCGCGTTGGCCTTGCCGGCGAACTCGGGCAGGCGGCCCATTTCGTCGCCCACGCTGTTGGCGCCCCACATGTCGCTGAGCTTGGCCAGCTTGTCCAGCTCGACCTGGGGCAGGTCCAGCGCTTTGCCAATGTCGCGGATGGCCGATCGCACGCGGTAGGTGGCGAAGCTGCACAGCAGCGCAGCGCGGTTCTGGTCGAAGTACGTCCACACGCGCTTGAGCAGCTCCTCGCGGATGTCGCGTGGGAAATCGAGGTCGATGTCCGGCACGGACACCAGCTCCTCGTTGAGGAAACGGCCGAGGAACAGCTCGTTCTTGACCGGGTCGATGTGCGATAGGCCGATGAGGTAGCACACGATCGAGCTGACAGAGGAGCCTCGCCCGCGGCCGACCGGCCGGATGTCGGGCGGCAGGTCGCGCGGCCGGCCGCGTTTCTCCTCGGCGATCTCGGCTGCCAGCTCCAGCAGGTCGTAGTAGGTCAGGAAGAAGCCAGCCAGGCGGTGCTTACGGATGAGCCTCAGCTCCTCGGCCAGGCGCTTCTCGGCTTCCTCTGGCTGTGGGTACTTGCGTTTCATCGCGCTCCGGCACACGGCCTCCAAGTAGGCGTCCACGTGGTCGCCTTGCACGGGGAAGCGGTAGCCCTCGTCGCGGTTGGCGTTCGGCCGCTCGTCCGGGTCGATGGCCAAGCGCCGGCCGGTGATTGGGTCGCGCCGCTCATCGGGCACAAACATCTCCCTCTCCCGCCGCGGCGGGAGAGGGTCGGGGTGAGGGAGCTCACACGCACCGTTTGCGGACGCTGGATGAACCGGGCGGATGCCCTCACCCAGCCTCTCCCAGTCCTGCGCTGGGAGAGGAACGGTTGAATCCCCTCTCCCGTCGTGGCGGGAGAGGGCTAGGGTGAGGGAACCGGCCCGCCCGCTCTGGCGTACGCACGCGGCTGATGGGTGGGCGCCCTCACCTAGCCTCTCCCATTGCGATGGGAGAGGGACGGTCGGGGGGACGTACCCCGGAGTTGCCTCTGGCTCCAGGCGCAGCCTGGCCATAGCGGCGTGGAAGTGGTCCTGGAACTCCGGCGTGTGGATCGGCCGGTTTGAAGGAATCTCGTATTCCGGGAACTCGTAGTTGACGTCGTGATAGAGGTTGAACTCGCAGCGCTCGGCGATCTCCAGCGTGGCGTGGATGGCCTCGGGGACGTCCCGGAACAGCTCGGCCATCTGGGTCGGCGACTTGAGGTAGTACTCGGCGTTCTCGCGCCGCGGGGCGTGGGAGGCCTGGAGCGTGGTCCGATGCCTGATGGCCACCAGCACATCCTGCAGCCGGTGGCGCTCCGGCACGTGGTAGTGGGCGTTGTTGGTAGCCACATAGCGCAAGCCCAGGCGGTTGGCCAGCTGGATCAGCGCCTCCACGCGGCGGTCGTCGCCGGGCACGTAATTGCGCTGCAGCTCGAGGTAGAAGTTCTCGGCGCCGAAGTAGTCGCGGTACATGATGGCGGCTTTCATGGCCTCGCGCTCGTCGCCAGCCCGCAGCAGGCTGGGCACCTGGCCTTTCTTGCAGCCACTCAGGGCGATGAGCCCCTCGGCGCGCCTGGCCAGCTCGTCCAGCTCGACGCGTGGCTCATCCTTGGTGCCGTGGCCGGTGTAAGCGTGGGTCAGCAGCTGGCACAAGTTGCTCCAGCCGTCGTGATTCTTGACGAGCAGCGTCAGATGGTGGCCATTGGCCAGCGTGATTTCCGCGCCGCTGATGGCTTTGAAGCCGGCATCGGCGGCGTCTTTCGAAAAGACCATCGACCCATACACGCCGTCATGGTCGGTCAGCGCCAGCGCCGGATAGCCCAGCTCCAGCGCTCGCACGATCAGCTCCCGCGGTTCGGAAGCTCCCTCCCTCAGCGAGTAACACGAATGGCAATGCAGCTCGACGTATTCCATAGAACGCACGTTCTAATTAGAGAAGTAGAGTGTAGCGCCAGCGCTTATGTGAGATACTTCATCCTATGAAACGAACCGGCCGTCCTGCGCTTTACCCGTTAGGGGCTGTGCAGAAGAGCTTCACGCTGGACTCTCGCTTGGTCAAACGGCTGGAGGAACGCGGAGGCGCCAACGTGAGCCAGACCGTTAACGAACTGCTGGGACGTGCTCTCGACCAAGAAGACATGCTGGTGGCTGCCCAAGAGATGGCCGCGGCGTACGACACCCAGATTGATCCCGAAATTGAGAAGAAGGCGCACACGCTTCTGCTGGGAACAGAAAAGCCGTAGCCAAGCTCCACGAGAAGCTGGCTTTCGACACCTCGTTCTACCTGGAACTGTCCCATCGTGGCTCAGCCAGGGCTTCTTATCTGCCGAGTCTCCTGTCCGATGCTGCCAAAGATGGATTTCAGCTATGGACCGTACCAGCCGTCGCGCAGGAATGCGTCAGCCATCTTATGAACCTCAGGCGGGATCTGCCCTATCACGCGTTTCAATCCTCACCCGAAATTCGGTTTGCCGACGCATTCTTTCGGGTGGTCCGGCTCTGGCCAGTGGATGGGCGAGAGGTGCTGGAGGCTGGTCTGCTGGTCAGAAGGCTGGGTGCGGGATCCGATGCCGCTGCCCGACGACGGGTGCCATCGTTAGCGGACGCGCTCCTCGCGGACAAAGTAACGACCGATCCTGACGTTGAACTGGTGGTTACCGACGATGATGTGGATTTCCGCTTGCTCGCGCCGGATTTCGGGGGCCGCGTCATGTCTGTGAGCGAAATAGTCACGGCGTTCGGCGGGTAGCTCACAGCGCAGGTCCCCTACGCTTTGCCTTGCTGTCCCGGCTGATTAGCGAGCTTGCCGGCTCGATCGAGCAGAGAGCGTTGAATGCGCCGATCCTTTATCTCGGCCAGCATCTCGAATGCGCGCTCGGTGAGCTCGACTCTATAGGTGTCCTCCGCGGACTTCAGAGGCCGAGCCTCTTCCTCGCCGCACCCATATCAATGGTTTCGCCGCGGTCCGCTTGCAGCAAACTTTCGCGCAGCCCGGATATGAGTCCTTCATCAGCCAAGACTTCGGCCGTCTTGAGGACGCTCTCCAGTTCCCGGAACTGCTCATGGCTAAGGATCGCCAGCACTGGCCGGCCATGGCGTGTGACCATGATTGGCTCGTTATCGGCGCTGGTTTCTCCCGGCAACACCAGAAGACGCTGCCGAGATTCGGTGATCAAATAGCGCGCCAGCTTTCAAATGCTGATCCTCACTTTATGGCGCGCAGTGCGTCAGTGATGTAGTACCCACAACTGTGCTGCCGTTTCTTACAGTCAACTTAATCGAGGTACGGTCAGGTAGCTGCGTTGGCTCGTCAGCAAGATCGTCACCATGTGGCCGGGACTCACGGACCGTGGCCTGACAATAATCGGAGCAGCAAAATGCGGATTAGCTACGACGCTGGGCAGGATGTCCTGTATATCGTCCTCGGCGACGAAAACCACATTGTCCACAGCATCGACATAGGCGCAGAGACTGACGGCGTCACTGCTGACCTCGATGCCGCGGGCCACATCGTAGCCATCGAAATCCTGGGTGCAGGCGAGCGCTACGGCGAGGACCACATGCGGACCATAGTCGTCGAGGTGCCTACTCTCGCTCGACTCCAGGCTTAGGGCGCCAGGATCGGATGGGTTCCCCGCTGCTGATTCGCGTGTGCAGCGGCCGTTGGCTTAATGTCGTGTGTCAATCACGATGAATATCCGATTTACCCGTCACGCCAAGAACAATCTGCGGCTGTTCGATCTCACCCAGGCGGAAGTCGAAGCCATACTGGAGGCGCCAGCCCAGACTGAGGTAGGCCCCGACAAGAAGCCCAACGCACTTGGCACAATTGGCGATGTCATCTACCGCGTGGTGTACGTGGTCGAGCCGAAAACCGTCCGGCAGGGTGAGGTGCCTGACGAACAAGTAGAGACGATGACCGTTATCACCCTCTGGAGTGAGAAAGGAATAGCGAAGTGAAGATCAGCTACGACCCGGAAGCGGACGTGCTCGCCATCACCTTGCGGGAAGTGCGACCCGAACGAGGCCAGCAAGTGACGGCGGGGTTGGTCCTCATGTTTGACGAGGATGGCGAGGTCGTACGAATGGAGATCCTCGACGCGAGCAAGCATGTCGATGGCCAGCCACTCATTGTGGCGCTCGAGCTCCTAGCTCCCGAGGCCGCGTTGACGGGTTCTAGGTAGGCGCCGTCCTGCTGGCGGATGAGCGCCAGTTCCAGACGGCTTCGCCGCCGTTGAGCTCGGGGAGGTAGCAGCCGTCGGCTTTGTCGGGGCGCACGTACTTGGTGAGGAAATCCACCTGGCCCTGGCGCTCGACGCGCCAGACGGCGCCTTCGGGCTCGTCGATGGCGCCGTGGACGGTGCGGTCTATCCTGGCCAGCGCCAGCTCGACACCTAGCGGGCCGCCGGTGTGCAGCAGTTGGGCCAGCGGCAGATGGCCGGTGAGGCGGTCCGTCAGCTCGGCGTAGAGGACGCGCTTGCCGTTGCGGAAGATGTCGAACGCCACGAACGGCTCGTGGGGCAGGGCGTACCTGGTGCCGTGCGCCTGGGCCAGCCATTCGCCGACGATGCGCTCGCCTTCGGCAAGCAGCTCCTGGAACAGCGGCTCGCGTTCCATCACCCAGCCGAAGAACAGAACGTGCTGCTCGAGCTTTGAAGTCGTTGCCAGGTAGCCGGCGCGGGTGAGCGGCAGGATGCAGCCGTCGAGCTTGGCCACCGCGCAGCAGGAGCCGTCCACCTTCTCTTGGACGATCACCAGGTCGTGTCGGTCGCGCGCCTTTAGGGTGGCGATGCGCGCCTGGCCCTCGTGGCAGTGGTGGTCGCCAGGGCCTAGCCGGCTGCCCGGTAGGTGGCTGATGTGTCCGTAGGCTTTGCCACCCAGGGGCTTGGTGCTCACGCGTAGATATTGACGCGCAGGCGGGCGGTTTTAGGGCGAGTCGGTATCAAGCCAGATGGTGACTGGGCCGTCGTTGTGGATCTCGACCAGCATGTCGGCGCCGAAGACGCCGGTCTCGACGTG
>DAIUFO010000046.1:7951-16204 GCA_036844545.1 Chloroflexota bacterium | reverse complement strand
TGACTGCTGGCCACACGTAGCCTCTGCCATCTCGCTACGCCGCTAAATAATTACGACTGAACATGTTGAAGGAAGCGCGTCAGCTCGTCCCCCGCACGATCGATGCCCTTGTCGTATCGCACGAACCAGGGCAAACCATTCCGTCGGGCGAGCAACACCACTCTGCAATCAGGGGTAAGTTTTAGAAAGTGGCTGATCACGCGTAATACTGCTGGCGTGATCTCGTCGCCCGCGTGAAGAGCTCGTTCCGTGCCGACGGGGTTGAACTCATCGAGTTTGCACAGCCACACGTCGCCTGCATCGCTGCGATGAGCCTGACTTGGTGAGCCAAGGCCATTCATCAATGAATTGCTCGCCTCGACGATTCCTTTGGCGGATCGGTGATTCGTTCGGATCTGACGGAATGAGCTGCCTGGGAAGTAGTGGGCAAAATCCGTGAAGAAGCGCAGGTCGGAGCCGGCGAAGCTGTTAATTGCCTGCCAATTATCTCCAACGCAAAAGAGTTGGGCACTCGGATTATGTAACCGCATAGCGGCCAAGAGTTCGAAAAACATCTCTGAGAAGTCTTGGAACTCGTCAACCATGACGAACCGAATGTCTCTAAGGTTCCCTTGATCGTCAGCGTTGCGCGCAAATTGAGTTTCGCCACGCCGGACTTGTTCGACAGCCCGCCAAAATAATCCGTCGAAGTCTTCTTTTCGCTGAGCTTTGAGGGCTTCGCAGTAGCGGGGATACACGTCGAGCCCGACGTCGAGAAAGAGCTTTTCGGATTCGGAGATCGCATGGTGCGCTTTAATGCGCTGTCTCAGACCTTCGACACTCAGATTCGCCTTTCGGCAGCGAACGATGAACGTAGCCATGGCGCGCACAAACCGACTCTCTGCACGATTCTTGATGCGCTTCCAAATCGCATCTTCGCTCAGGACTCGCCACTCCACACCTGCTTCCTCAAGCTTTTGGAGAAGAACTGCTACAAACGCGTCGGGTCCGCCCAGGGTGATGTCTTCGGGCCGAAACTCTAGGAATGTCCAGTCGTCTTGGTCAGCCCAGTATTCTCTTTTGGCCTGCATCGATTCTTCGTACGAATCGTCGCCAGCCAAACCGAAGTATTCGATTATGACGCCGCGATCCGCCGCCGTTTCGATGGTGAAATCGGGCCTATAGTTATGCCCATTCCACCGTCGGTTCCGTTCGTACTGGTATTCGATGTCGTGTTCGAAGAGCGCGTTCGCAATCACCTTCTCGCCGAACGATTTGACGTAGTCGCCTTTTAGGCTTTCTTGGACGAGCGCGCGTCTAAACGCGAGAAGCTCGTCTTTCGTGAGGCCGGAGTCATTTGCTACCAACCGTGACCAATCCTCGCGGAAGTGCAAGAGCATCAGGTCTCTGACAGTGCCCCAAAGAGTGCCCTGGAGAAGCAGTTGGCGAACCGCACCCTCGATCTCCCGCGTTTGTCCTCGCTGCTCCCGTTGATCGAAAACCAATTGCTCCTCTGGCCGAACGAGGCGGTTCGCGAGAGCATGAAACGTCATGACGTGCGGCAAGCTGGCCCCCAGCACCCGCCGGAGCCGCTCCAGCATGTTGGCGGCGGCATCTCTGTTGAACGCAAGAAGCAGGAGGGATTGTGGCGGCACCCGACAGTGTTTTTGGAGGAAACTTGCTCGAGCTACAAGTGCTGTGGTCTTGCCGCTGCCCGCGCGCGCCTCAACGTGAATGTCGCCTTGCGTTGCGGCAACAGCCGCCGCCTGTTCGTAATCGAGAGGCTGCGCTCCAAGTGGTTTGCGGATTTCACGCTCAAACCACTTACGAACAAACTCGACCTTTAGAGCGTCGAACTCCATTGTGGTGAGCAGTTCGGAATCTGGGTCTCGAGCAAGCGCCTCATCAGCGGTCAGATAGTCCGCACTTAAGGCCCGTCGGACGCGGTGGATCACCGACTGTTGTCGGGCCCGGCGAGCTTCCTCGGCTTGCCGTGCTAGCTCGCGCTGGCGCGCCTCCTCGGCTTCGCGTAGCTCCGCTTCTTGGCGCGCCAGCTCCCGTTTAACTGCCGCGAGGCGCTGGCGCTCGTCAGCAAGTTCCTTGTTATGCTGCCTTGCCGCTCGGCCGCGTTTGTGAGCGTCCGCGAGCAGAACCTGGATGTCGGCCCACTCCTCGGAGGACAACATGGTTTGCAATTCGCCGAGAATGTGGAGCGACAATCCACGGGGAAGCCCCAAACGCTCCACGCTCCCGACCAGATCGTCAATAAGCGACCGCGCTGCGGGGTCCAATAGTTCCGGCGACTCCTCGCGAATGTTACCGGATTAGCGTCCCCTTGGTCTTGGATGCCCCTGGTCACAGCAGCTCATCCACCGGGCTCGCTGCACACTGAAAACTGGGATATTGGGATAATGGGAAGATCTGAGCTACAATCCCTGGGTGAAGAGGCGGCCGAACGCAAAGACAGCAGACACACACCTCCGCCTTTCTGAGCGCCTCCTCCTCAAACTGCATGGGCTCGCGATAGCGAGAAACGAGTCATTGAACTCGGTTATCAGTTCACTCTTAGAAGAGGGCGTTGAGCATCATATGTCGGCTCAAACTCGGCAGATATTCGAGGCCTTATCCGTGCAGAGAGAACACGATGGCACCGCTGCAGGGCATTCCGAATGACAGGTCGGCTCGGCTTCCCGACTCTCGGCCAGAGTGCGCCTGGCCGCCAAGCAGTCACGGTCTCCGGACGCTACGTGGCGAGCGAGTGTGGCGAGCATGCCGTAAAGCTCACGGTGGCAATCGACGGAATTGACATCAATGAGGTTGTGGTGCGCCGACTTAGGCTCGGACCGTTACCGCTCCACGCCCCTAACGGCCGCTGGCGATGCAGGACTGTCATGATTGACAGGGCACGCCTGGCAGCACCGGGTGCGACGGTCAGACTGTTGGTCGATGGCGAGATCTGCGATGAGCGCGTTGCGCCCCTAGCAAACGACCGCTGACTACGCCGGCCGTTTCGGCGAGAGCACTGCGTCCATTTTCGCCGCCGCTTCCCGCTGTAGCTGAGGCATCACATGGCTGTAGGTGTTCATCGTCAACGCGATCATTGAGTGGGCCAGCGTCTCCATCACGACGCGTGGATGCTCGCCTTGCGCAAGCAGGAGCGAGGCGCAGGCGTGGCAGAGATCGTGGAAGCGCTGGTGCGGCAGGCCGGCCTTACGGAGAAGCCGCTGGAATAGATGAGTCACCTCGGTGCCGTGGAGAGGCTTCCCCTCGGCCGTCGTAAATACGAGGTCCCAATCGTTGCCCCAGGGATCGCCCTGGAGCTTCTTTCGCTCGAATTCTTGGCGTTCGTGATGATGTGTCAGAGCTTTGACTGCAACGGCGGGCAGTGCAACCGTGCGCCGGCTTTTCGTCGTCTTCGGCTCCACCAGGTCGAAGCCGCCCTTCCTGCGCTGTAAGGCCGTCCGGACGCTGAGGTTGCCTGCATCGAGGTCCACGTCTTTCCAGCACAAACCAAGGGCTTCGCCCTGGCGCACGCCGATGGCCAGCGCCACGGTGTACAGCGCCTCCAGGCGGTCGCCGCGCACCGCTTCAAGTAGGGTGCGCGCTTCAGCGGGGGTAGGCGCCTGAACCTCGCGGTGGATCACGCGCGGGCCATCGGCGAGCGCAGCCGCGTTGCGAGGGACGAAGCCCCACTTGACGGCAGTGGAGAGCGCCGTGCGCAGGATCGCGCGCAAGTGCTGCACACTCTGGGCCGACTGGCCAGCCCTGTGTTTCTCGTTGAGAAACGCCTGGACATCCTGGGGGCTGACTTGCGACAGCTGCATCCTGGCCAGAGAGTTCGAGAGGACGTGGACGCGAAGCTTCTGCTCGTATCCCCGGTAGGTTGATGGCCTGGTCGACGGCTTGGCCACGTCCTCCAGCCAGGTGCGGAGAAACTGGCCGAGCGTCTGTCGCTCGTTGCGGTGGATGGGCAGACCGTCTTGCTGCTTCTTGAGGACATCTTCAACGGAGTCCTGGACGTCACTGCGTCTTGCCGTAGACGATTTTGCGCGTGCCGTCGGCCTGGCCGACAGCGCCGTTTGCGGTCCTCTTGCGTCAGCGCCGGCGAGCCGAAGGTCGGGCCAACGGCCGACCTGGCCACCTCCGTCTGCCATACTCACCTTAAGAAGCTTATGGCAGTAAAGAGTCCCGTACGGAGCAATGGCGCCGCCGTACTCAGGCAGGTACGCCAGCTCGGGCGAGCAATCGGTGAGGCCGAGCAATCCGTGCAGATGGTCACGTTCGATCCCGAATACGACATTCTGGCCGTGTTCGTTGATGCCACCGAGGACAAGTCGCGTCATGAGAAGGCGGCGATCCACGTGTGGAACCAGTGGGCGGATAAGCTGGCGAAGCCGTTGGATTTCCGACTCTTTAACTTCAGCGAGATTCCGGATGAGCGCTCACGGAAGGACCTGCTCGCCGCGTATCAAGGCGAACTCCTGTTCGACCGTCGCTGAGGCTTGAATCTCAGCACACTGAATCCTGGCGCTCGTGAGCACTGGCTACGGGCTGACGAGGATTTACAAGACTGCCGGGATCTCCTCGACGCGGGCAAGCACCGATGGGCGATCACCGCCCTGTTCTACTCGGCGCTGCACCGTGTGAACGCGTACCTGGTTCAGCGAGGGCGTCAGCCGACCAGCCACGACCTACGCGAGCGTCTGGTGGCGCGCGAGCTGCCAGCCATCGCTGACGACTACCTGGCGCTGAAGCAGCGCAGCGAGCGCGCTCGATATTGGCCGGGCGTCACCATCACGGGAGCCGACGTGCAGTCGATGCTCGACGGCGAGTATCAGGCCATCGTGGCTGGCATTACGGCTCGGCTGCCGTAGAGGAGCACCCCTGCAGTCAAGCCTGGGACAGAAGAGCATCCATCTTGTCGGCCGCCTCGCGTTGCAGCTGCGGCATTACTTGGCTGCAGGTGTTCATCGTCAGCGCGATCGTGGAGTGGCCGAGGGTTTCCATCACGACGCGCGGGTGCCTTGGGCGAGCAGGAGTGAAGCGCAGGCGTGGCGCAGATCGTGAAAACGTTGGTGTGGCAGGCCGGCCTTGCGTAGGAGTTGCTGAAAAAGATGGGTCACTTCCGTTCCGTGCAGTGGCTTGCCCTCCGCGGTTGTGAATACGAGGTCCAATTCGTTGCCCCACGGGTCGCCCTTTAGCTTCTTTCTCTCGAATTCCTGACGCTCGTGGTGGTGCTGCAGTGCCGTCACCGCCACGGCTGGTAAGGCGATTGTGCGGCAGCTCCTGGCGGTCTTAGGCTCGACGAGGGGCGGGTTAGCGGCCTCACCAACTCACCGGCTTAGTAAGTGTGCCCTTTGCGTCGATGAGCGTATGAGGGAACTGCGAGGATGCCACAACACCAGCGCGGAGCGGACGGTAAAAACTGGCCACGTTCTTCAACGTCCAACTGGTGTTATCGTGTGGATTCAGTACCCCACCTGCCTCCCCATTTCGTGGCACATGACGCGAATAGGCTCTTTCAGGTCCGAGTCATTGGACACCACAACGCGTAACTCGCAATTGGCCGCGAATGCATCGAGCAGCAGGTACGTAGCCAGGTTCACGTCGGAGCCCTTTTCCTCGGTCTTGATCACCTGCACGGTTTTGGGACCCTGCGTCGGAACGGGATAACGGGCCATGTACGGGGTCGACACCAAGAAATGACCGTAGTGGATGGACACATGCGGGAGCGTTTCCAGTGCCCTCAGGTAGGTTTCCTGGCGACGCGGAGCGTCAGGGTCGCCTTCACGCGCGGAAACGCGCGCAGTGAAGTAATGAACGTGGTTAATCGTGTGGCTGGACAGCGCCAGTTCGCACATCTTCCAGATGTTGAGCCATTTGTACTGTGTGTGCTTCAACCTTCCGTAATAGAGATTGAAGCCGTCGATGTAGGCGTTCGTTTTCACGGGTGCGTGCGGATACCTTACACCGACCGACCGCTTTACATGCAGCGGTTGATGTAGTATTCTGCGCGTATCACCCCTTTTCCTTCGCGAAAAGGGCGCGAAACCGCCCCGCAACGGGCGGTTTCTGCTTTTCTCGGCCGCGATTCGCGCCCGGGGAGCGTCGGTCCGGCAATACACGTGCTGGCTCGTTTGAACAGCTTGCGGAGGGAGAGGGATTCGAACCCCCGGTGCTTTCGCACAGCGGTTTTCAAGACCGCCACCATAAACCACTCGGACATCCCTCCGGATGTATCCACAAGCGTACTGCGGCCAGTGCGTCCACGGCAACCCGGCGGGCTACACTTGTGGCCGATGGCTGTCGCCCGCGCTGCCATGGGGGTGTGGAGCGCCGGCTGGCGCGTCCGCGCCCGGCTTGACGCGCTCAATCTCTTCCAAAAAGTGGTCATCGGCAATTCGCTGATCATGGCCACCGGCGCGATCGTCGGCACATGGGTGACCAAGACGCTGGTCGAGCAGTCCAACTTCACCGTGGCCACGCTGCTGGTGGTGCTCGGCATCAGTGTCAGCCTGGCCACCAACTTCGCCATCATGCGCGCTGCCTTCCGGCCGCTCGACGCTATCCAGGATACGGTCGAGGAGGTTTCCCGCGGCAACAGCTACGCCCGCGTCCGAGGCCTGACGACGGGCGATCCGGAGATTGCCCGGCTGGGCGAGACCATCAACATGATGCTCAACCGCCTCGAGCAGGATACGCGGACTATCGAGCGCCACAGCCGGCAGATCCAGGTCATGTCGGCCCAGGTGCTGCGCGCCCAGGAGGAGGAGCGGCGGCGCATCGCCCGCGAGCTGCACGATGAGACCTCGCAGGCGCTGAACGCGCTCCTCCTTTCCATTGAAATGGCCCAAGAGGCGCTGCGCTCCGCGGGCAGGCCCGGCGAGTCCCTCGAGAAGTTGGACGCCAGCAAACAGCTGACGATCCAAACGCTGGACGCCGTCCACAACCTGGCCTTCGACCTGCGCCCCACCATGCTGGACGACCTGGGCCTCGTGCCCTCAGTCCGCTGGCTCGCCAAACGCCAGTCCGAGACGTACGGCATGCAGATAGTGGTAGAGGTGGAGGGCCTGGAGGAACGGCTGCCGGATCAAACGGAAGTGGCACTGTTCCGGGTGGTCCAGGAGGCGCTGACCAACGTCGCCAAGCACGCCAACGCCTCGTTGGCGCGCGTCAGCCTGCAGCGCTCCGACGGCGGCATCGAGCTGACGGTGCAGGACAACGGCGGCGGCTTCGATCCCGATCAGGTGCACAGCGACCGGCTGGGCTTGTTCGGCATCCAGGAACGCGTAACCTTGCTGGGCGGCAAGCTCGACGTGGACTCCGGCCGCGGCCGCGGCACCCGCCTGGCGGTGAGCGTGCCCTGCTCCGAGCCGCGGGCAGCCGGATGACCACCGCCGTCCGCACCCGTATCCGCGTCCTCATCGCCGACGATCACACCATCCTGCGCGAGGTCATCCGCCTGCTGCTGGGCAGCCAGCCGGACATCGACGTGGTGGGCGAGGCGTCGGACGGCCGCGACGCCTATTTCAAGGTGGAGGAGCTGCATCCGGACGTGGTGCTCATGGACATCGGCATGCCGGTGTTAAACGGGCTGGACGCCACCCAGCAGATCAGGCGTACCTTCCCTAACACCAAGGTGCTCATCCTTACCCAGCACGACAACGACGAGTACGTCTACCGCATTCTCCAGGCGGGAGCCTCGGGCTACGTCCTCAAGCGCGTGGCCGGCGCCGAGCTGGTGTCGGCCATCCGCGGCGTGGACCGCGGCAACGCCTTCCTGTACCCGTCAATGGCCAAGGGGCTGTTGAACGATTACCTGAAGCGCGCTGAGGCAGGCCAGGAAAAGGCCAGCTACGACGGCCTCACCGAGCGCGAGCGTCAGATTCTCAAGATGATCGCCGACGGCTGCACCAACCAGCAGATCGCCGACCTGCTGTGCCTCAGCGTCAAGACCGTCCAGGCGCACCGCGGCCACCTGATGGAGAAGCTGAACATGCACGACCGAACTGAGCTGGTGAAGTACGCCATCCGCAAAGGCATCATCAAGGTCGAGCCTGAGGTTTAGAAGTCTGGCCGGAAAGCCCTTTGTCATTCCGAGCGCAGCGAAGAATCCGTCGCCAGTGAGCGAGGTGACATGTCCGGATTCCTCGCTCGACGCTCGGAATGACAAAGCAAGGCCAGTTTCCGTCCGCGTAGGCCCCGCCGCGCGACTTGCCTGCCGCGTAGGCCCCGTCGCGCTGCTGCTGAGCGCTTGCGGCGGCGCAGCTCCGC
>DAIUFO010000046.1:392-7941 GCA_036844545.1 Chloroflexota bacterium | reverse complement strand
CCCGCCGCTTCGCCCAGCCAGCCGCCCGGGCAAGCCCGAGCCATCTCTACCAGCGGCACGCCCACGCCGCCCCCGAGCACGCTGCCAAGCCGCAACGCCAGCGCTTCCCCAACCGTCGCCGCCGCGGTCGTCTCCTCGCCCAGCCCCGCCCCCACCATCAAGCTTGGTCTGATGGCGCCGTTCAGCGGGCTGGCCGCGGCCTTCGGGCAGGAGATGCTGAAAGGTGGGCAAATGGCCCTCGACGAGGCTAACGGAGCGGGCGGCATCGGCGGCAGGCGTGTGCTGTTCGATCAGGCCGACGACAAAGCGGAGGCAAGCGCCGCTCCGGCGGCCGCGCAGAAGCTCATATCGGATGGCGTGGCGGCCGTCGTCGGTCCGGCGACCAGCGCCTCGGCCTTGGCCGCCGAAGCGTCGCTGAACCAGGCCAAGCTTCCGACCATCACCCCCAGCGCCAACGACCCGCGCATCACCGACCAAGCCCTGCCTTTCATCTTTCGGGCTGCCGGCCGTTGGGACCAGGAGCCGCCGCTGCTGGCCGATTTTCTTCTCAAGCAGCCGGCCACCGCCAAGGTCGCTGTGGTGGCCGACAAGTCCGAGTACGGACAAACGCTGGCTTCCGGGATGCGACAAGCGCTGGCCAAGGCGAACGCCCAGCCGCTGGCGGATGAGACCGTCGACAGCGGCGCCAAAGACCTGGGACCGCTCGTGGCCAAGCTCAAGGCCCAGTCGCCGGGCGCGGTGTTCTACGCCGGCTACGCCGCGGACGGCGGTGCGCTGGCCAAAGCTCTGCGCGCGGCAGGCGTGCAAGCGGCGCTGGCCATGGGCGATGCCGCCGAGGACCAGGCGCTGATTGCCAGTGGCGGCCCAGCCGCGGAAGGGCTGACCTTCGCCTACCCTCCTGACCCCAAGCAGACAGCAACCGCCGCGGCGGTGCTCGACGCCTACAAGCGCCGCTACGGCACAGCCGCCAGCCTCTACGCCATCTCCACCTACGACACCGTGCGCTTGGTGCTCGACGCGCTTCGCCGGGCGGGCAGCACCGACGGCGAAGCCGTGCGCCAAGCACTCGCCGCGAGCGACTTCAACGGCGCCTACTGGGGCAAGATGAGCTTCGACGCCAAAGGCGATCCGCGGGCGCGAACGTATACGCTGTGGACGGTCCGAGGCGGCCGCTTTGAAGAGAGAGCCGCCAGCCAGTAGCTACACTAGAGCCGATGTTTGGCTTCGGCCACGGCCCCGAATTGATCATCATCGTGGTGATCGCCTTGATTGTCCTGGGGCCGAGCAAGATCCCGGAAGTTGCCCAGATGCTGGGCAAGGGCATCCGCGAGCTGCGCCAGGCCAGCTCCGATCTCCAGAAGACGTTCGACGTGAACGAGCTGATCAACCCCACGCCTCCCCCGCCGCCGCCAATCGAGGCCAGCCCGGCTCCCATGGCGGCTGCCACCGAAACGATCCTGCCGCCGGCCGGCGCGCCAGCCAAGCCAAAACGCACCCGCAAGCGCGGTCCCTCACTGGAGGCTTTCGCCGCTCCGTCTCCCGCCGCGGCGGGAGAGGGGACCGGTGAGGGGGCCACTTCCGCCGACGACCACCCTCACCCTAGCCCTCTCCCGCCAGCGGGCGAGGGGACAGTAGCGGCCGTCCGGCGCCGGCCATCCAAAAAGACCTCGGAACCCGTATCCTTCGACGCGCTCGCGTAGCGTAACCGCCGAGGGCTAATCACGCGCAGGAGAGCTTGCACGTTCGCATGATCGAAGTCCAGAAGCTGAGCAAAACCTACGCCGACAAGACGGCGGTCCGGGACGTCACCTTTTCGGTGGCCGCCGGCGAGATCCTAGGCTTCCTCGGCCCCAACGGCGCCGGGAAGACGACCACCATGCGCATCCTCGCCGGCTACATGCCGGCCACCTCCGGGAGGGCCACCGTGGCCGGCTACGACGTGTTCAGCCAGTCGCTCGAGGTCCGCAAGCGCATCGGCTACCTGCCCGAAACCGTACCCCTGTACCCCGAGATGCCGGTCGAAGGCTACCTCAAGTTCGTGGCGCGGCTCAAGGGCTTGCCAGCGAGCCGCCTCCAGGAGCGCCTCGAGTACGTGCTGGGCGTGTGCCACATCGACGACGTTCGGGACAAGCTGGTGAGCAAGCTGTCCAAGGGCTATCGCCAGCGCGTCGGTATCGCCCAGGCGCTGATCCACGATCCCGACGTGCTCATACTGGACGAGCCGACGTCCGGGCTCGATCCCAAGCAAATAAACGAGACGCGCCAGCTCATCAAGGGTCTCGGCGGCAAGCACACCGTGATCCTCTCGACCCATATCCTGCCGGAGGTCGGTATGACGTGCGGCCGCGTGGTCATCATCAACGACGGCCAGGTCGCCGCCGAGGACACGCCCGAGAACCTCACCAAGCGCCTGCAGGGCCGCGACCGAGTGCAGCTCGAGGCGCGGGCGCCGCGGCAGGAGCTGCTCACCACCATTAGGGCCGTGCCGGGTGTAACCCATGTGAGCGCGCACGAAGCCAACGGCCACGTGCTGTGCGAAGTTGAGGGCAGCGGCAAGCAGGACATCCGGGCCCAGCTCGCGTCGGCCGTCGTGGGCAAGGGCTGGAGCCTGCTGGAGCTGCGCGCCGCCAGCATGAGCCTGGAGGAGATATTCCTGCAGCTGACTACTCGCGAGGAGGCTGCCGCGTGAACGAACCGAGCGATCCCACACCGCGACCGCGCGGCCGCCGGCGCAATCCGGCGGTGGCTCCGATCCCCTCGCCCGCCGCGGCGGGAGAGGGTCAGGGTGAGGGAGCCCTAACGATGGCCGAGGACCACCCTCACCCTAGCCCTCTCCCGCCGGCAGGAGAGGGGACTGAGACCAAGGGCCTAACCCGCCGGCGCCAGCCGCGCGTCTCGCGGCTGGGCGGCAAGACGATCGCCAGCTATCCCATGCGCAACATCGGCACCATCGCCGGTAAGGAGATGTACACCTACTTCGCCTCGCCCATCGCCTACCTCGTCATCGCCGCCTTCCTGGTCATGAACGGCTACCTGTTCTCGGTCATCCTGCTGGGCAGCCGCGCAGCCAGCATGACCAGCTCCTTCGCGGACATGGTCATCATCCTGCTCTTCCTGAGCCCGGCCATCAGCATGCGGCTCCTGTCCGAGGAGCAACGCAGCGGCACCATCGAGCTGCTGCTCACGTCGCCGCTGCGGGAAGTGGAGCTGGTGCTGGGCAAGTGGCTGGCGGCGATGGCCTTTTTCATCGTGATGCTGGCGCTCACCATCCCCTATCCGCTGTTCCTGCTGAAGTTCGGCTCGCCGGACGTGGGCCCCATCATTGGCGGCTACATCGGCGTGATCCTGCTGGAGGGCGTGTTCCTGTCGATTGGCCTGCTGATGTCATCGGTGACGCAGAACCAGATCGTGGCGCTGGCGCTGTCGTTCGGCGTGCTGCTGGTGCTGTGGCTGCTGCAGAGCGCCGGCCAGAGCTTCGGCACTGGCGGCGGCGCGGCAATAGCGCAATACATCGCTCTGTCGCCGCACTTCGACGGCTTCACCTCCGGCAACATCCAGCTCAAGGACCTGGTGTATTACGTCAGCCTCATCTTGATCGCGCTGTTCCTCACGGTCCGTTCGATCGAGACGCGGCGCTGGAGGTAGGACGATGAGCGACGCCTACAAGAAGCTCGCCACCAGCATGTTGTACGTCGGCCTGGCCGCGCTGTTCGCCGCGCTGGCTACTTACCTGGTGGGCGGCCTGTTCAGTAACACGACCAAGATCCTGCTGATCGTCGGCGCCTGCCTGCTCATAGGCTACTTGACCGTGAGCCCGGAAGTCGTCCTTGGCGCGTTCCGCAGTCGCGGCGTGCGCTACGGCGGCAACACCTTCGCCATGGCGGCGCTGTTCATCGTTATCATCGGCGCCGGCAACTGGTTCACCAACGGCCACAGCCAGAGCTTCGACCTCACGCGCGACAAGCTGAACACGCTCACGCCGCAGACCCTGGACATCCTCAAAAACGTGCACCAGGACGTGAAGGTCACCGCCTTCTTCCAGACCGGCTCCGAGCAGCAGGCCAAGGACCTGCTGGCCCAGTACGCTTCGCATTCAGGCTTCATCCAATATCGCTTCGTCGATCCCGACAAAGACCCCGCTACGGCACGCCAGTTCGGGATCGTGAGCTACGGCACGACCGTGTTCCAGTCCGGCAGCAATCGCAAGGATGTGCCGTCAGTCGGCGAGCAGGAATACACCTCCGCCGTCCTGAGTGTCACGAACAGCGAGCGCCGCAAGATTTACTTCGTCACCGGCAACGGCCAGCCGGACCCCACCAGCAGCTCCGATCAGCAGGGCTTCCACAGCGCGCTGCTGGCGCTCCAGAACGACAACTACGTCGTCGCCACGCTGGATGCTACGGCCACCTCGGTGCCGGATGACGCCGCCGCGGTGATCCTGACGCAGGGCACCCAGCCGCTGCTGGAGACCGAGAAGGCCGCGCTGACCAGCTATCTCGGCAAAGGTGGCAAGCTGCTGATTGCCAGCGCCGGCTTCGCCGATACGGACTCAAACGACCTGGTCACGCCCTACGGCCTGCAGTTCCAGCAGGGCGTCACCATCGAAGCCAACCCCAGCGGGACCTTGCAGCAGCTCGGCGCGCAGGCTCCGGCCGTGTCGCGCTACTCGGCGCCCGGCAACGACCTTGTCAAGAACCTTTCCTTCAGCGTCTATCCGCTGGCCGATGGCCTCCAGGTGTCGCAGCCACCGCCGCAAGGCATCACCACGACGGTGATCGCCGCCAGCTCCGATCAGAGCTGGCTGCAGAACCACAAGGACACCATCCAGTTCCAGCAGGGCGACACGCGCGGCCCCATCAACCTGGTGGTCACGGCCGAGGGCACGCTGCCCAACCCGCCCTCGCCGAGCACTTCGGGAGCCGCCAGCGCAGCGCCCACGCCCATAGGCGGGCTGGCCAACCCCAGCGCCGTGCCCACGCTCCCCCCAGCCTCCGGATCGCCCCAGCCCAGCGCCGGCGGCTCGTCCGCCAGCGCCCAGCCGACGCAAACGCCCACGCCGATTCCCCAGGTGACCGGCTCCGACGTGAACCTCAAGGGCGGCACGCGCATCGTGGCTGTGGCCGACACCGCCTGGATGACGGATCAGTTCCTGGACCAGATCCCGGGCAACCACGACTTGTTCCTGAATTCCATCAACCACCTGGTGGGCAACGCGGCCTTGGTGAACATCCCGGCCAAGAACAATCGAAGCACCCAGGTGAACCTGCTGGGCAGCGATGCCAACTTGGTGTTCTTCACCACTGTGCTGTTCGTCCCCCTGGCGGTGCTGGTCATCGGCGGGGTGGTGTGGTGGTCGCGGCGCTGACGCTCGATCAGTGAGTTTCAAGTTCACCTTGGTGCTGCTGGTCCTGGCCGTGGTGGCTGTTGCCGGCTTTGGGCTGGCTCAGCGCCAAGCACCTCCACCCGCCTCCTCAGCGCCGTCCGCGGCGGCCACGGCCGTCCTGCTCGACTTCGGCGCAAGCTCAGTCACCAGCCTGGACATCAAGACCACGGATCACGAGACCAGCCTCACCAAGAACGGCGCCAACTGGCAGCTGGTCAAGCCCGGCGACGATCCCAATGTCGATCAGGCTAAGGTGAACCAGGTGGTTGGCCAGCTGAATGCGCTGACCAGCCAGCGCTCAGTCGCTAAGCCGGGCGAGGACATCACGCCCTACGGCCTGCGGAACCCGCGGCTCACGGTGGTGCTGTCCGGCGGCGGGAAGACCGAGACGCTCATCGTCGGCGACAAGAACGTCAATGGCAACCAGTATTTCGCCTCGCGTCAGGAAGGCTCCGACGTGGGGCTTATCGCCAGCGCGCTGGTGGACTCGCTGACCGCGCTGGCCAACGATCCGCCTCGGGCGACCCCAACGCCGGTAGGCAGCTCGAGCCCGCCCTTGATCGTCCCGGTGGCCTCCCCCAGCGCCTAAGGGCTTCCCTCACCCTAACCCTCTCCCGCGGCGGCGGGAGAGGGGACATCATTCCGCGGCGCGCTCGCGTGCGCCGCGGAGGTACTCCAGGGCGCGCTGATGCTGGTCCTCGGTGATCCAGCCCTCGGCGACGTACAGGTTCAGCATCACCGGCAGTTTGAGGATCGAGATCAGGTGCAGCCCGTTGCTCTTCAGGCGCTCCGCGGCGCCCTGGTCGCGATCGACCAGCACGATCACGTCCTGCACCTGCAGCCCCTCTTGGCGGAACAGGCCGGCGGTCTCCAGGATGCTGCGGCCGCCGGTCACCAGGTCGTCGACGATCAGCGCCGACAGGCCGGCCGAGCGCGCGCCCTCGATCACGCGCGAGCCCTCGTCCTCTTCCTTGGGCTGACGTGCGTACGTGAGGGGGGTGTTCGTTTCTAAGGAAAAGGCCGTCGCCAAGTGCAGTCCACCAAAAGGTACGCCAGCGACCACGTCAAACCAGCCCACTTTTGGCTTGCGCAGCGACTGCCCGAAGCGCGTTTCCTGCTGAATCAAGCGCGCCGCGTTGCGCAGCACGGTCGGATCCCCCAGCATGACCTTGAGGTCGATGTCGATAGGCGAATGGACAGTGCTTCGGCCGCGGCTGAAATCGCCGAAGCGAACCGCGCCCAGGTGATGGAGCGTGCGTGCCAGCCACAGGTTGTCGATGTCGTCTTGCATGGGCGGCAAGGGTCGAGTATATCAATGGCTCTCCGGTTGGTACCTCGGACGAATCGCAGCAGCCCGACCGCATCGTCCAGTCCTTCCAGAACGGGGCCATCGAGATCTTCCCGCGGTTCGCCGGCACCGATTACTACGTGCAGGAAGGCAGTGGCGAAGCGTCTCCCACGGCCCGGACCAAGAGCTCCTCAAGAAGATGGGCTGGCTGCAGCCTGTCGCACGTCGGCCTGAACCGCCTCCAGCGGCCGGTTGGCGTCGACGACGCGCCAGCGGTCGGGCTCGGCGGCGATAAGCTCGCGATAGCCGGCGATGACCCGCTCGTGGAAGGCCAGGTCCATGCGATCCAGGTGGTTCAGCTCGCCGCCTCTCCCGTGAGCTCGGAGCTTGCGGCCCAGGCCAATCTCGGCTGACACGTCAAAGTACAGCGTCAAGTCCGGCCGCAGGCCACCTGTGGCGATATCGATGAGCTGGCGGAGCATGCCGCGGTCCAGTCCCCGCCCGTAGCCCTGGTAGGCCAGCGTAGCGTCGGCGTAGCGGTCGCACAGCACCAGCTTGCCGGCTTCCAGTGCCGGCCGCAGCAACTCATGCACGTGCTGGGCTCGGGCCGCGCTCATCAGCAACGCCTCCGTCAGCGGCAGGATGCCGTGATCCCTCAGCCCCAGCTCTTTCTTCCCCGGCAGCTCGCCGTCCGCGTAGGACTCGCCGTCCGCGTAGGACTGGGCACCGAACATCGCCTCCCGGATGCGGTCGCCCATGGGGGTGCCACCCGGCTCGCGGGTGAGCACCGGCTCGGCCGAGATGACCTTGTGCAGTGCGGTCAGCTCTTTGTCGTGGTCGCTTTCTCGAGTGCGCTCGACGACGAAACCGTCCCGCAG
>DAIUFO010000046.1:0-382 GCA_036844545.1 Chloroflexota bacterium | reverse complement strand
GCTCGCGGGTGAGCACCGGCTCGGTGCCCCGCTGCCGCAGCCAGCCGGCCAGCAGCGCGAGCTGGGTGCTCTTGCCGGCGCCCTCAGGCCCTTCGAAGGTGATGAACCGGCCACGCGCCATCGCGCTTCAGGATAGCCGAGGATGCGGCCATAATTCGGAACGTGGCGCAAGAGCGAGCCGCGGACCACGTCTCCTGCCGGCGCTGCAGGCATTACAAGATCAGCTGGGATCCACACGCGCCCCACGCCTGCGAGGCGATGGGCTTCAAGTCCCAGAAGATGCCGTCACTCATCGTATTCGAGGCGTCAGGCCTGGATTGCCAATTGTTTCGGGTGCAGATCTTTTAGAGGGACCTACGCGGCCTTGGGAATGATGCTATCG
>DAIUFO010000045.1:0-16308 GCA_036844545.1 Chloroflexota bacterium | reverse complement strand
TTATCGTCGTTCAGTCGTGGAATACTGGCCCCATGCCGGTTGAGGGAGAGTACGTGCCCAGCCCGAGCGACTGGGTGCGCGAACAGGTCACTGAATATGAGGCCTCGGGTGGGACGCGGGCGAACACGCTGCGCGACACAGGTTTGCCGATAATCATCCTCACCGCTCGTGGCCACAAGACGAGCAAAGTACGGAAGTGGGCGCTGATGCGCATCGAGCACGAGGGCGAGTACGCCCTCGTCGGCTCGCGTGGCGGCCGTCCGGAGAACCCGCAGTGGGTCTACAACCTGCGCGCCAACCCGACCGAGGTCATGATCCAGGACGGTCCGGCGCCATTCGACGTCGAAGTCCGAGAGGTGTCTGGCGGCGAGCGCGGCGAATGGTTCGAGCGAGCGAAAAACACCTACTCAGGCTTCGCCAAATATGAGGAGGCGCTCCGCGGGATTCGGGAAATTCCGGTGTTTGTGGCGAAGAAGAAGGATTAGGAGCTTGTGCCGGCCGCCGAGCTGCCCGCCATCGCCCGCCCTGCCGGTGTCAGCGGCCGACCAGCTCCGCGGCTACGTACGCCGAAGCCGAGGCCACAATCACAGCGCTCGCCGCGCCGTTCCGGTACGCCCTCGAAGCAGATCGAGCGCTTGTTGGGACGTGTAACCAAATAGCTCCGAATAGACGGCCAGAATGTCGTCGACAGACAGGTACTGAAGTACCGGGAATGGGTCGTCAGCCACGGCGACGCGACGGTTCCGATGCGGGGGATTCCGGCGCGCTGTCGTATTCCTCTAAGAGCTCTAATGCTTTGGCGCTGCGTTGAATCGATGCGCGGATAGCGTCGCGCACGCGTGCGCGTTGGTCGTCATCGGGCAGAGCCTTGAGAACCACGGTATTGGTATCGATTACGTCTATGGCCACGGTCGTGCCAGGAGCAAAGCCCGTGACTTTCAGGGCACGCGGTAGCGACACCATATCGCTATTGCCAACGCGCCGAACCTTCACCATTTCCATCTGTTCTCTCCTAGATCCGGGATATCCGAAGTGTAGAGGCCATTTCACTCATCTAGGTGTTGTTCGATCTCCTGTCCGACACGGATGTTAGTCAGGTTCAGGCTCTCCAGCTCCGGCGTGTGCAAGCTAGGTTCCGCGAAGGCATTCAGTACATGTAGCGTAAGAAGCCCAGGATTCATGGCGAGATAGAGGATGTCCATGATCACTTCTGTGATTCGTTTGCCGAGTATGGCAATGGCTTGCTTTTCAGCTCCGGGGTCGAAGGGCACAATTACCGTCTGGTCCGGACTAGCGCGGGCGTACGCCAAAACAGATGAGGCTCCGGGGTGAGTGAGATCGCACAGAATTTCATATAAAAACTTGACCTCTGGTTGCATACGAGTCAGAGGCGCCAGATATTCAAAGATTTGCTTTGACCTATGTGAAGCTGGTGCAGTGTCATCTTTGGTAACTTCCTAGCGTAGTTGAAGTGGATCAGCCAGTCTTCTAGATCCGCTGAAACCATTTGTTTGGAGGCTCGCCCATCCAACGCTTCATCAATGATTGGCGCCATCTGGGCTAGATTCACGGCAACGTTGCCCAACCCATCCCAAGTGTCTACTGCCGACTCGATCATGCCCCTCGCAGAGGCCGCAAATGCCATGAGGTTTTGGTCGGAACGAGCCTGAAGAGTGCCTCTGAGCCAGCTGCGGCACCTCACAAGACTGATTTGGGCAGCCCAGTGAGATCGGTAGAGCATTTCTCGCCAATAAACCCGCATGCCGCTGCCGACGTCCGAGTTGAGGAGGCTTTCGTACTTCTCCATTGGCATGAACTCGTAACTGCTAGCGGGCAACTGATGTAGTACATCGGCTAACAGGCGCTGCATGGCGACCCCGTCCTTGGTGAGGAACTCCTCTTCATCTGGAGACACCGATAACGACGGCTTCGCATTTTTCCTTGGCCTGGCATCGGCTGCGCGACTTGTCGAGCTAGCGACGACGAAGAAATACTCGGGGTTCGGCGGTTCTAACGGCGCATGGGCAGCGCGCTTAGCCTGTTTGCGCTTGCTCGCTCGTCCCATGGCGAAATGCTATCGTCCGACCGCGGCGGAACTAGACCCGCGTACTCCGCCCAGGATGTTCCAAGCCGAGGCGACCGCATATGACGAACAGGGTAAGGCGGTCGTCTTCTCAGAGGCTTGAAGGCTACTCCGAGCTGTTGCTTTTAGGTGACAGAGCAGAGCCGTGTCGAGCGATCAGTGGGGCGAATGCATCGCTGCAACCGAGCGAGGTAATCCGCAGCGTCACGCAGTTCGTCTGCTCGCGACGTTCCGAGAATATTCCTGCGGAAGTCGTTAATGTGGACTGGCTCGCAGCGGCTTAGGGCTGGCTTTCACGCACACGTACGAGCACAATTGGCTACAAAATTGGCTACAAAAGCAGGCGCCGAAGGGCAAAATTAAAGCTCAGAACCGGCGGTTCTGAGCTCAATTTGGTGGTTGCGGGGGTTAGATTCGAACTAACGACCTTCGGGTTATGAGCCCGACGAGCTGCCACTGCTCCACCCCGCAGGCTGAGTATACACAAGCTCGCCCACCGGGATCAACTGATCAGGCGGCGATGACCACGGTCGCGCGCTGCGTGGTTGGAGGCAGGTGCACGACGTTGCCCGTGACGGGGGCGCCATCCAGCGACACGGTGGGGAAGGGCAGGTGCAGGTCGTAGCCGGCCGAGGGTGGCTTGGCGGCTTGGAGGTCCAGGGTGAGGGTCGCGCCGGAGCGGCGCAGCTCGTATGTGACCGGGCCGAAGTAGGTCGGCAGTTGGGTGACGGCCACGGTCTTGCCGTCGGCCAGCCAGGCGGCGCGGATGCCAGCGGCGAGCTGGAGGGTGTCGCCGGACTCGTACAGCAGCATGTCGCGGACGAGGTTCACGTACTCGGCGGCGGTCCAGCCGTGAGGCATGTCGCCGCCGATAAGCTGGCTGCCGTCCTGGCTGACTTCGTCGCCCCAGGCCCACACGCCCTTGCCGGTTTGATGGTCCAGCTGCCAGTCGAGAATGTCGTTGGCCTGGTCGGGCAGGCCAGCGTAGAGGGAAGCGTGCGCGATCTCCAGCCCGCCGAAGGGCCAGAAGTTGTTGTTCTCGTGGCGGAAGGCTCCGCCATAAGGCTTGACGAAGCGGTCGAAGTAGCCCTGGGACTGGGCTCGAGCGAAGTCGAGGGGGACGAGCTGGCCCGGCCAGACCGCTGGCGACGTCCCGCGAGCGTCCGCGGGGGTTTCCTGGCTGTCGGGGCTGTTGGGGAAGATGCCCTCCCGCGCCAGGCCTGGCTGGCCGGCGGCGAGCGTCGCCTTCAAGAGCCCCTCGGCTGAAGCGCTGAGCTGGCCGGCTCGGACGCTGTCGTCCACTGCAGACGCGGCGAAGGCCGCGTCGCGGAGGCCGATGACGCCCCAGAAGTCGTCCCAGAAATGCTGGTGGCTGGCGTTGCCGGGCGCCGGGCCCAGGTCTTCGGCGCTCAACCCTGGCGGCAACAGGCCATCCGGCTGGATGAGCCCCTCCAGCCAGCGACTAGCGCTGTCGATTGCCGGCCAACGGCTGCGCAGCCAGTCCAAATCGTACGAGAATCGGTAGTACTCGACCAGCGAGTGGATGCCTTGCCCCTGCGAATCCCACTCGGGATCGCCGCGGCGATGGCCGATCTGGCGGTGCGTGCTGGCGTTGGCCGGGAACTCTCCGTCGGCCGTTTGGAAACGGGTCAGGGCCGGCAGCAGGTCGCGCACTTGCGGCAGCAGGCCGCCGCGCTCCAGGGCGGACAGCATGTAGGCGCTGTCGCGGTACCAGAAGGCATCGTGCAGCAGCGGGCCGGGGTGCAGAGCGCCGCCGTCGTTAGACATGAGGATGTAGGCCAGCGACGCGTAGTAGGCGTCTGTGACCCGGTTGTCCGGAACCTGAATGCTGCCTTCGTGCAGCAGCTCGCCCCACTTGCTGAGGGTGGGGCCGGGATCGCGCACGACTAAGCTGTTCATGTTCCCGGACGTATCGCCGATTGGGGCGGCGAACGACAGCTGGCGGTCCTCTCCGGCGCCCAAGTGCAAATCGAAGACCATGGCAATCGACGCCGTCCCGGAACCGTCCTCGGCAGCGGGGTGTAAGGCGCCCCCGGCGGCAAGCGCCGACACGTCGCCGAGCTCGCCAGTTGAGGCCGCCACACGCGAGGGCGCCTCGGCCGACACCAAGGCCGGCTTGCCGTTCGCCAGGATTGTCTTGCCGGCGACCGACACTGAGAACAGGGGAGCGATGCCCGGCTGCACCTGGTAGGGCCGCGGCGCCACCCACAGGCTCAGATCGCGCGAGGTGCCCTCGTTGTGCAGCTGGACGCGCCATTGCGCCGCCGCGGGCGAGCCGCTCGGGGGCTCCTGCCATAACAGCGTATTTACCAGCACCTGTCCTGCAGGCCAGCCGAAGCTCAGGAGCGGCAGATGGCCTCTCGCCAGCCCCCAGGTCGCGCCCGAGGCTGGGTCCTGGGCGCTGCCCGGTCGAAACACGGACCCGTCGGAACGATCGACCAGCCAGGCGCTGACGGCCGGCGAGGTCGCTGTCGCCTCCCAGGAGCCGTCAGGCCCTTCCAAGCTCTCCGGTCCGCCTTGCGGTAGGCCGACGACTGTCCAGGCTCGGCCCTGGCCGCGCATCCAGGCCGGCCACATCCCCTCGGGATGGGCTTTGGCCGCATCCATCGCCAACTGCTGGGGCGACGGCGGCACGGCGGCCTTCGTGGCCAGCACCACCGGACCTTTGGCGATGCCCCCGAAGTTGTGGGCCGAGCGGACCTTGATGGCCAGCAGGTTGCGCTTGCCGGCGTTCAGTGCGACCGGCGTATCGGTGGCGTGCAGGATCGCGGACTGGCCCGGCTCCAGGCTGCCGGCCGCGCCCTGCTGATGCCCATCGACGTAGACTTGGTACTCGTCGTTGACGCCGCCGATCACCAGGTAGGCTTGGCGTCCGCGCCAGGTCGCCGGAACCTGCACGGCGCGCCGATACCAAGCAACACCGGCATAACCGTCGTAGCCCTGCTTCTGCCAGAAGTCGTTTGCGTCGATCACGTCCCAGCCACCGTCGTCGAGCCCAGGCGCGGACCAATCTGCCTGTCCCGAGGGGTCCGGCTTGAAGGCCCAACCGCGCTGCACGTCGATCTGCATCAGGTCGGGCGCAGAGCGGGCGGTACTCGACGGCCT
Source organism: Chloroflexota bacterium (assembly GCA_036844545.1). Lineage (GTDB taxonomy): Bacteria > Chloroflexota > JAJPGV01 > JAJPGV01 > JAJPGV01 > DATGVV01. Next base: position 11,099 of record DAIUFO010000045.1, on the reverse strand, counting down.
TGCTCCTGGCGAGCAGGCGACGAGTGCCAGCACAAGTGCCGCCGCCAGCTCACTCTTCATTCCGACGCCGGCTCCATCTGGCGAGTTCCCGCACGCACGGGCTTCCGGATCAGCACGCTTCCCCAGGCGATGGCCAGCGCCAGCAGGGTCAGTCCCGAAATCGCTGCGCCGGTGTAGAACAGGCGCGGCACGAACCGGAAGACCACGTGGTGATCGCCTTGGGGAACATCCACCGCCAGGAACGCGCCGTCGGCGGTGAGGATGGGCGTGGCGTGGCCGTCGATGGTGGCCTGCCAGTCCGGGTAGGCCACCTCGCTGGCGAACAGGTAGGCGGGCCTGTCGGAAGAGGTCCGCACGTCCAAGAACCCTGGCGCGTAGCCGGTGACGTCTGTCACCAGCCGGGCGCTCGGGTCGGGCGGACTGGAATGCCGGACGGAAGGCGTCTGGAGCAGGATGGTCTGGCCGCCGTCGAAACCGGCAGCATTGATGGCGTCGATGGCCTGGCGCTCGCTGGCCACTGGCGTGGCCTGCGTCACAAAGAATGCCCGCGGCAGCGGATACAGCACCTGGTAGAGCCGCAGTGATGGCACGTCCGCGAACCGCGGCAGCGGGTCCGTCTCCGGAATTTGGCGCGGATGGTCGTCGGTGGCGAGCAGCTTCAGGCCGTCGGAGGGCTGGCAGCCGCCGGGGCAGAGCTCGCGGCTGCTGACGACGTAATGGCTGTTGGTAAGCCGCAAGAGCTGCCATTCCGCCACGCGCGGGCCATCCGGCTGATCCTCGGTCCAGCGCTTGTAACGGTCCAGCGTCAACACACTGTCGCCAGTCACGAACTGCAGGCCCAGCAGGTTGCCATCGTCGTGGCCGATGCTCACCTCGCTCACCCGCACACGAAAGATGTCCGCATCGGACAGCACCGGCGCAAGAAACGAGCGCAGCTTGGATATGTCCGGCGGCGGCACGCTGGTAAGCCTGCTGTCACGATCGACCCAAGCGAGGTTGGCAAAGCTGGCGGCGACCAGCAGCGGCGCCACGGCAGCATGCAACCCCCATGAGCGCTGCAGCCAGGCCAACCCGTAGCCGGCGAGGACGGCCATGGCGAGGGCGAAGCAGACGATTACCCGCTCCTGGTCACGGAACAGGTTCCAGCCAGGCAGGTAGTCGAAGAACCAACGGAATAACGGGCCATGCGTGCCCAGGCTCAGGAAAGCAGCGATAAACGCCACGCCAGCCCAGAACAGCGCCAGGCCGCGGGGTCCGGTTGGGGTTGCCTGTTGCGGGTTGCGCGGCGACCGCTTGACCGCGGCGATGACGGCCACAAGAGCCAGCGCCAAGGGCACGATGCCGGTGTAGAGGATGGCGCCAGCCGTAGGCGAGGCTGTGAGCAGCGCCGCGAAATCCGCCGGAGAGAGCCCGCCAGCGGCGAAGGCGTATTCCAACCGGCCGCGATCGGCCAGACCGATGAGCTGACCTGTCGGCAACAGCTGCGCGGCTGACAGTCCCAGCGCGGCGGCCAGCAGCCACACGCCCTTCCACCACTCGCGCCAGGGCACGCGGAACAGGAAGTACGCACCGGCCAGGTCGGCCATGTACAGCAGCGTCTGGGGATGCCCGCCCAGGATGGCGAGGGCAAAGGCGGCGCCGGCGAGAGCGAGCCAAGTCGAACAGCGACCCTCACCTAATCGCTCCTTCCGCCAAGGCAGAGGGACAGCGCGGTCGATGCAGTAGATCACCAGCGGCAGCCAGACTGTCGATTCCAGGATCTCGATCTGGTCCAGCGGGTAGCTGGTCAGGAAGCCGCCGAAGCCAAACACTACGCCGCCGAGGATGCCGGCGAGCACGCTCCCGGTAAGGCGGCGGACCAGCAGGAAGGTGAACAGCGCCGCCAAGGCAACATGCACGACCACCTCCCATTCGATGGCAATGTAGCTGAAACCGAACCGGTTCAGCCACTCGTTGGCAAGGGCCAGCGGGTACAGCGCGGCCATCTGAATGTCGGCCTGGAAGGGGTGGCCGCTATACATGAATGGGTTCCATTGCGCCAGCTGGCCACGCGCCAGCTCGCGGGCGGCGAAGGCATGGTATTGGAAGAACTGGGCCATCAGATCGCCCGGCCCGATGTAGCGGCGGGCGCCCAGGTCAGGCGTGATCAGCGGCCAGAACCAGGCAACAGCGGCGAGGCACAGCAGGCTGGCGGCGCCAAGGAGCGCACCTATACTCAATGTCCAGTGCGGCGAATCGGCGGCTGCTGGGCCGCGGCGACGGTCCTGCTGCTGGCCGCGTTTTTCCTGCGGGTGTTTCGCCTGGACCTGCAGGCTGCCACGGGCGATGACGCCTTCAGCCTGATGATCGCCCAGCATTCCCTCGCCGGAATCGTACAGTTAGCGCAGCACGAGTTGCACCCGCCGCTGTTCTATTTCATGCTGCATGGCTGGCAGCCGCTGGCGGGCACGACGGAGTATGCGGGCCGCTTTCTCGCCGCCGGCTGCGGCCTGCTCGCGGTCGCGGCCATCTTCCGGCTGGCGCTGGCGCTCGGTGGCAAGCCGCTGGGCTTGGCGGCGCTGCTGCTGGCCACAATCAATCCGTATCTGATCCTGTTCGCCCAGCAGGTGCGCGCCTATCCGCAGCTCATCGGGCTGCTGGCCATCTCCGCCTACTGCCAGTGGCAGCTACTGCGGAGACCATCGTCGGTATGGCGCTGGGTAGCCTACGTCGCGGTGACCGTGTTGGCCCTGTACAGCCACCTCTTCGCGTCGTTCGTGCTCCTGGCCGAAGACGTCCTGTTCCTCATCGTGGTGCTTTCGCGCCGCTCGCCGCGGCGGATCACCTGGCGCTGGATCGCTTCGCAGGCGGCGGTTGGGCTGGTGTACATCCCCTGGCTGTCCATCGACAGGGCGGCGCTCCAGACGTACGGCAACGACCTCGTCAAGGCCGTATCGCTGCCGACGATGGCGCTGGCGCTGATCCCGCCCTTCCTGGGCGGGCTGTCGAACCCTCGCGCGTGGTGGCAGATCGGACTGGCGTCGCTGCTGCTGCTGGCGGGACTGCTGGGGTGGGCTTTGCGGCGGGCGAGGGGACTCGCTCCTCAGGGCTTCATGCTGCTCGCATGCTGGCTGCTGGTGCCGGTCCTGGCGGTGTATTTCATCTCGTTCGCGCGGCCCATCTTCTATGAGCGCTACCTCGTCATTGTCCTGCCGGCGTTCTTGTTGAGCGTCGCCGCCGGGGCTTTGACCCTCGGGCGCGTTTGGACTCCGTTGGGACTGGGCGCCCTTGCCGCGCTGTGCGCGCCAGCGCTGCTGGTGTTGCCGGGCTATTACGGCAAAGTCGTCTACGCCAGCAGCGGCGACGTCCGCCAGCTGCTGGACTTCGTGCAGGGCTCCTCCCAGCCGGACTCGGCCTTCGTGGTCAACCTGCCGCCGTCAGACCCGATGTATCTGTACTACGCTCCAGCCGAGCCGACGTTCTTCATTCCCAACCCGGCCTCGGGCCAGCAGGACGCCACGAACCAGCAGCTCGCCAAAATCCTGGGCGATCATCGCGAGGTGTGGTTGACGCCTTGGGACTACGACCACACGGCGTTCGTAGAGCACTGGCTCGATCAGCACGCCTTCCGCGTGGACCAGCATTGGTTCTCCAATGCCGAGATCATCCGCTACGAACGGCCGCGGCAGGCCGGCCAGTCCACCGCCAGCGGGGCGACGTTCGTCGCGCCCGATGCGCACATCCGCATCAGCGGCTACCAGTTCTTCGGCGCTGACGTTCGCGCCGGGCAGCCGGTGCTGTTCCAGGTCGAATGGCAGACCGATGCTCCCATCAGCGACCGCTACAAAGTCTTCGCCCACCTGGCCGACGCGCAAGGCCATGTGGTCACGCAACGCGACGACGAGCCGGTCGCCAACACGCGTCCGACGACGAGCTGGAAACAGGGAGAGACCATCGCCGACAACTATGGATTGGTCGTGCCTCGCGGCGCCGCGTCGGGTACGTACCAGGTGCTCCTGGGGCTCTACAAGCTCGAAGGCGGCCAGCGACTGATGCTGGCCGACGGCACGGATCACACGACCCTGGGGCCGATTACGGTTGGAAGTTAGGTGCCCTCACGGCGCCAGCGGCCACCGCGGAGGACCTAACGTGCGACCGCGAAGCTCCCAATGCGGAGGTCCGTAGCGTCGCCACCGTTGACCTTCAGGTTGCGCAGGTCGGGCAGGGTGTAGAGGCCGGTCGTGATCGAGTAGGCGCCATCCGGCGCGTCGGGCGGGACCTGGAGCGTGTAGTAGTCGAGGATCTCCTCGCCAGGGGCCCAGCTGCTGGTGACGTGGGAAGCAGCGCAGGGCATCGAATCGTGCCCGATGCGGCGGTGGTTCGCATCGTCGTCGGCATGGACGAAGGCGGTGTAGTTGGCGTCCATCTTCTCGAGCGCCTGCCACACCAACAAGAGCTGCACCGTCGCGCCGGGGCGCACGGGGCCAGAGGGTATGCCATCTACGCGCACCAGTCCCATCTCGCCCCCGAAGTTGCCCGCAAGCTGAGCCGCCAACAGCGGCAGGTCGGCCGAAGCCTCGTGGATCGCCACCAGCAGCGGCTGGCCTTGGGAGTCGGAGATGCGTTCGACCCAGGGGCTGCCTGGGAGGTGCGCCAACAGCGCCGGCGGCTGCGCGTTGTCGAACGGCGGATAGGCGTAAACCGCGTCCTGCCCGCGTGGCGGCAGGACAGCGCAGGCGGTGGCTTCGAAGCTCTGGATGGGCTGGCCGCGCGTGAGCCAGCGATACGTCCAATCCTGCGCGTACAGCGGCGCCAGGAAAACACGGTTGCCAGCGGCGGCCCAGCCGTTCAGGTGCGGCGCCGATTCGACCTTGTCCTGCATCATGGCCAGGAACGTCAGCCGCTGCTTCGGCCAAACGTCGAAATAGTGGTAGAAGGTCAGGCCCGCCGTGGCCAGCAGCAGCGCCGCCGGCGGCGCATAGGCCCAGGCGCGGCGCGCTGCCGGTAAAGCACGAGCGACCAGGCCGGGCAGCTCGGCCAAGGCGAGCGCCGGCAGCATCACCATGGGCGGAATCAGCCCGGTAAGACGCAAGTAATAGGGTGGGCTGGGGCTTAGAGCTGAAGCCGGAATGATGCTCACCAGCCAGACCAGCGCAAACACATAGGCGGGTTGGCGCAGCCGCCGCAGGCACAGCAGCAGGCCAATCGCGAACATCGCCCCCATCCAGGCGTCGAACACCGGCATGCCAGCGATGTTCTGGATGCCTTCATCCGTGCCCTTGAAGAGGAACATGCCCAGCACCGCGAAGGTCCCGTGCAGCACGGCTGCTCGATCGGTCACAGCGATGCCCTCGGTGCGCTGAAAGAAATCGTTCAGGTGCGTGAAGCCGTAGTAACCCAGCGGCGTGGCTGCAAGAACAAGGCTGGCTAGGCTGATGCCCCAGCCACGCCAAGCGATGCTCTTGCGCTGGAACAGCAGACAATACGCCGCGTACACTGCCAATCCCCCGATCAACAGCCGGGCGGCTGTGTAGGTGTAGAGGCATAACGCCAAGAGGATTCCGCTCGTGAGAAAGCGCCACCAGCTTCGCCGCCTCGCCGCCTGCCACAGCAAGCCGAAGCTGAGGCACTCGAACAAGGGCAGACTGATCGTCCGTAGGCCGATCCGGCTGAAGATGACGTGGAAGAACAGAACGGCGCAGACCCCCGCCGCGAACAGCGCGATGCGCCGTGACATGGCCGGCCCTTCCGCATTGCGCAGCAGCTGCGAAAAGCAGAAGTACACCGCCGGAACCGTGAGCACGCCGATGAACGCAGCGGCCACTCGCATCGAGAACGGCGTCACCGTCAGCGTCCGCACGAACACGGCCGCCCAGTAGAAGAACAACGGCTCGCGGCCATTGTTGGCGGTGAAATAGATGGGGTGGAAGTCGCGTCCGAGCGCCGTGATGTCGAAGGCGTTCGCGGCCTCGTCGAAGTAGAAGCCGAAGGGCAGGCGATCGAGCCGAAAGAAGCGGAAGAAGGCGCCCACCAGCGTCACCGCGGCGGCCGGCAGCAGCCAGCGCTGGTGCCTGGATGTGCTCAAACAGGCGGGGCGTCCCACCAGGTAATCAGGGCGCTTATGGTATCACCGACAATTACGGCTTGGTCGATCGTGAAGCAGCCGCCTCGAGATCGGTTGCATCCTTGCCGTCAATTGTGAACTCCCTCCGTGGCGGGAGAGGAACAGGGCCCATTGTGCTCCTGCTGGCAGCGGCAGCGCGCCTGTGGCAGATCGACCTTGTCCGCTTCGAAGACGACCAGGCTACGCTGCTGGGGTCGGCCGCGCATTTCGTCGCGACTCACCAGCTGCCGCTGACCACCGGCATGTCGTTCACGATCGGCATTCGCCACCCGCCGCTGGCCACTTTCCTCCTGACGCTGCCTGCCCTGGTGAGCCACAGCCCCGTGCTTGCCGCCGCCTACGTGGCCATCCTGGACGCGCTCGGCGCACTGTTCGTGTACTGGACCGGCAAGTCGCTGGCGGGCTCGACCACAGGCGTGGTGGCCGGACTGTTGTACGCGCTCCAGCCCGCCGCCGTAGTCTACGGCCGGACCATCTGGAACCCCGATTTCGTGCCGCTGTGTGCCGCCGTGGCAGTGTGGGGCTTGGTCGAGTTCTGGCAGCGCGATCGCGCCTGGGCGCAGGCGGCCGCGCTGTTTGCCATCGGCTGCGCCGCCCAGCTCCATCCCCAGGCGGCGGCGCTGCTGGTGGTGTGGCTGGCGGTGGCCATCGCCAAGCGCCGCGTTGGCTGGCCCAGCGGTGTGGCCGTGCTGGCGCTCGGAGTGGTGCTCGCTCCGTTCTTCTACCTGCAGGCGACCAGCGGCTGGTCGGACGTGGGCGCCGCCTGGCGGTATCTCCAGCAGGCGAAAGTGCTCGACGGCCAGGCGTTTGTGGCCGCTGCCGAGCTGTTCAGCGGCCGGCCCTACTCGGAGCTGCTGGCGCCGCGCGGCGCCACGCCGCCAGTATCGTTGGTGGACCCGCTGCTGTGGTTTTTCGCCGCGGGCTTGCTTGGCGGCTTGGCGCTGGTCTTCGGCCGGCGCCGTCCGGATGAGCTGATCGTGGCCGGCTCGTTCGTCGCGCCTCTTCTCGCCGCGCTCGACCACAGCGGCGACGTCGCCCCCCACTACCTGCTGGTGCTTCTGCCGTCAGGCTGCCTGCTGGTTGCTTTGGTGGCGCAGGCCCTCAGGCCTGGTTGGCTGGGCAGCGCGGCGTTTGCGGTGGGCCTGGCGCTGGCGGGCGCCCAGTACGTCCAATTCCAGAGGGCGGCGCCCGAAGCGGTTGGCGCCAACTACGGCATGCCGCTGCGGTACAGCTTGCGGGCGGCTGACCTGGCTAACGCGAGCGCGGGGCCGCTGTACATCTCCAACCCCGACTCAGAGGCTGGTGTCTTCGCCTACTTGTTGGGCGGCCAGAAGCGCTTCGACGGCCGCTACACGTTCGTGCTCCCGCAAGGCCCGGCGACTTACCTGGCGGAGGCCAGCCTCGAGTTTGCCCATGGCCGGCTGACCGAGCTTGCCAGGCCCTCAGGGCAGGTGACGACGCCAGGCGGGCATGTCGCCTACGGGCTGTTTTCTCTGCCCGCCAGCGCGACGGGAACGACAACCATGCAGCCCCTTGACGTCGACGTAGGGCATTCCGTCCGGCTGCTGGGCTACGATGCCCGCGATCTGCGAGCCGGCGCCCCTTCCACCGTGCACCTGGCCTGGCGGATCACTGACGCCCACGGCCCCATCCCGGACGATCTCCGCCAGTTCGCCCACCTGGTCGATGCCGGCGGCGCGCTGTGGTCGACCAATCCTGATTTCCGGGGCTATCCCCGCCCCTACTGGCAAACGGGCGACGTGGTGATCTCCGCCTTCGAGCTCGACCTGCCGTCGAACATTCCGGCCGGCGGCTACTGGCTGGAGACCGGCTTCTACGAGCCGATCAGCAACGCGCGTGTGCCTCAATACCGAGACGGCCAGCCAGCGGGAACCTCGGCGCGGATCGGTCCGCTGAAGGTCACCGGCGTTTCGCCGAGCCCGGGCGATGCCCGCCCGGTGGCGGTCTTCGGCGGCGGACAAATCGCGTTGCTCGGCGTACAGCGAACCAGCGCCGGAGTCACCCTCCGCTGGCACGCGCTCAAGAAGCCGGAGCGCGACTACACCGTCTTCGTCCACGTCCTGGATGCTCAGGGAGCGCTCGTGGCCCAGCGGGACAGTCCGCCGCGCGACGGCAATTACCCGACCAGTCTGTGGGATCCTGGCGAAGTGATCGACGACCCCCATCCGTTGAGCTTCCCCGTCCAACCCGGCCAGCAGCTCGAGGTCGGCCTCTACACCTTCCCCGACCTGCGCCGCCTAACCGTCGACGGCCCCGGCGCCGATAGCGTACTGCTGCCTATTTCCTGACGGTCAAAGGCCCGATCAGCAGGCCATCGTCGATGACGCGAACATCAGGCGAGGTGGCTTTCAGGCGCGCGCCAGTGTCGCCGCGGTAGAAGCCAGCTTCGAGCTGGTACGTGCTGGGAGCAAGGTCGGGCCTGAGCGGCAGCTCGTACACGTCCTGGACCACTTCGTCCGGCAGCCAGGCGTTCGTTGGCGCCTGCCCGTGGTCCGGGATGGCATCCACCTGGGCGACCACGTGCCGGCCGGCGTCGAGCACGTGCAGGAAGGCCGTGTAGCTGTCGGCCATCGGCGCCGCGCCGCGCCAGTACAGGGTAATCTTGGCCGTCGAGCCGGGGGCATAGACCGGCTTGTCCTGGTCGTAGCCCAGCAGCTCGATGCTGCCACCGAGATCGGCTGCAATCGGGTGTTCAGACGAAGGCGCGGCGAAGGTGCGCTTGCGCTCCTGCACCTGCACCCGGCCAATTGGCGTCAGCGCGCCGCCCATGCCCGCCAGCACCCGGTAGCTGCCAGGCGGCAACGTCCGCGGAAGGACCGGGTCGTACCAATCGCGGAAGACGTCGCCAGCGCGCCATTGGCCGGTGGGGAAGCTTGGCGGCGCTGAGAACTGCCAGGCGGGGTTGGCTTGGCCATCCTGCTGCACAGCCAGCGTGGTCTTCAGGCCATCCGCCGGCTGGGCGGTGGCTCGCCAGAACAATGTCACGTGCAGCGAGTCGCCTTGGGACACCATGGTTTGAGGCATCTCGTCGCCAAGCAGGCTTATTCCCGGAGCAACGCCCACGTCCAAAGGGGTCGATGGCAGCGGGCTGGCGGCGGCACCGGATGTTATCGATCGTAGGACGTCGATGCTGCCTATGGCGGCGTTGCCTCCGCCAGGGGCGCCCGCGGTATCGAGCACGCTGAGGCGCTCCTGCTCGCCGTCGGGGTAGACGGCCACGTTGATGGTGTAATGGCCCGGCATCAGGCCAGGCAGCGTGTCGAGCACGTAGTAGTTCGTCGCCTCGGTGCCGGCGGGCCAGCGCCTGGTGGTGGTCTGATCGTGACGCAGGAGCAGGTCCTGCTGGCCCCCAATATGGCCGCGGCCGTCGGTGAGGTAGACGGTGACTTTGTAGTCCTTGGCCACGGGTTTCAGCAGCTGCCAGTCGAGTGCGAGCAGGAGCTGGCTGCCGCTGACGGCGATCGGCTGGGACAGCTTGGGCACGAGCTGCGCGTCGCCGGCGGCCGATGGCCCAAAGCCGGCCGCGGTCAAGCGTAAGACGTTGGCGAAATTGGCGCTCTCCGGGCGATCGCTGGGGCTCAGCTCGAACCGTGCGCTGGTGGGGATGGCGTACGTCCGTTCGCGGTAGCCGCGGAACCCGTGGTCGTCCACCAGTGTGCCGTACTTCTGCAATAGGAACGGCACCAGCTGCTCGGGGTCGGACGTGCTCACGAACCACTGTACGAAGACCGCCCGCTTCTTGCCGGCGGCGTTCTCGGTCATCGCCGCCGCGACCGTGGCCTCGTCGCCGGGGATGGACACGAGCCGTGCCGGCCCGTGGTAGTAGTAGCCGAGCGGCTCGGGCGCGTCCAAGAAAATGACGTCGTCGGCCGTGGTGCGGCTGGCCAGGTATTGGCCCAAGGTGCGGGTGTCGTCCTTGGCGAAGTTCGGGTCGAGCTCGTAGCCCCACAGCCCCACGGCGAAGATCGCCGCCAAGCCGGCGCCAGCCAAAACTCCGAGCGGCCAGCAGCGCCGCCACAGCGCCGCCAGCGCCAGACCCAGCAGCAGGTAGTACGGCGTGGCCAGCACGATCAGGTAGCGGGGCGAAAACTCCGGCCGGACCTGGAAGGCGATCAACGCCAATGCCAGCTCCAGCAAGAGCGCGCCGCCGCCGAACAGCAGCGCGGTATCTGTCGAAGGCGGCCCGCCGGCCATTGCCGGCAGGGCGACCGGCGCTCGCTTGGACCAGCGCCAGCCCCAGCCGAAAGCTGCCAGGGCCGCACCGGCCAGCAGGATCAGGCTGACCGGCACGGCCAGTCGTAGGCTTTCGCCGGTGGGCAGCCACACTCCGGCGTCGAACGCGCGGAACGTCTCGGTCATTTCGTGCTGCCAGTTGGGCACCCATAGGTTCTCGTTGTACTTGGCCACCTGACCGATGGTGGTCCGCAGCCAGGGGAAGAACAGCGCCAGCTGCAACAGCTGTGCTCCAGCCCAGGCGCCCGTCCACCGCACGAACGATTGGCGGCGCGCAATCCGCCAACCCACCACGGCGGCCACCAGCAGGTTCTCAGCGCCAAGAACCAGCACCGCTGAGTAATGCGTGTAGAGCGCCAGCGAGCTGCAAATAACCAGACCCAGCCACGGCCACAGCCGCCAGCGTCCGCGGCGAAGAACGAGCCAGGTGAAATACAGCGAAAGTCCGCTGAATAGGGCGACGGGCGCGTACATCCTCGTTTCCTGCGAGTAGGCGACGTAGAAGGGCGCGGTCGCCCCCACACCAGCGGCCGCCAGCCCCACGCCGCGGCTCGCCAGGCTGGCCCCCAGCTTGTACAGCAGCACCACCAGCAGCGTGCCCACGATGACCGATGGGAAGCGCACCGCGTACTCGCCGCGACCCGCCAGCGGCATCCACTCGTGCAGGATCAGGTAGTACAGTGGCGGGTGGATGTCCACCGCGATGGCCAGTGGATCGTTCGCAGAACGCTGAGCCTGGGGA
>DAIUFO010000044.1:14448-16359 GCA_036844545.1 Chloroflexota bacterium | reverse complement strand
GGGGCCCAGTCGTCGGTGAAGACGGCGCCGCCGGGGGGGACTTCTCGGACGCGGCCCTGGGTCAGGCCGGTGCTGGCTACCTGGCGCAGGGTTGGATTGGTCAGCGTGGCGGCGTTCGCGGCGAAGTTGGCCAGTTGACTAGGCTGATTGGTGCCGACCACGATGCTGTTGATCTGGGGGCTCGGCAGGTCGATGACGTAGACGTTGGGGAAGACGGCCTTCATGGTGCTGCCGATCACGTCCACCAGGCGGTAGTCGGTTTCGGTGCGGCCGGCGTTGATGACGGCCACGCCGCCGGGCGTGAGGTGGTCGCGCACCTGCTGGAAGAATTGTTTGGTGGTGAGGTGGAAAGGGATGTAGGGCTGGCGGTAGGCGTCGATACCGATCAGGTCGTACTTCTTAGAGGTGGTGGTGACGTAGTAGCGGCCGTCCTGGGCGATGGCGTTGAGATTGGGCGCGTTCATGTCGAAGTACCTGCGCCCAACCTCGATGATCTTGGGGTCGATCTCCACACCGTCGATGGGGATGGGGCCGTAGACGCTGGTCAGATCGTGAGCGATGGTGCCGGCCGCCAGGCCGACGATCGCGGCCGAGCGAGGCGCCGCCTGGCCGGCGAACAGCGGCGCCACCATGAAGTAGTCCCACGGGCCGCCGGTGATGAGCTGGCCGGGGTTGTAGATGGAATGGACCGCGTGGCCCTCGTCGAGGATGAGGTTGTTTTGCGGGCCGGTGGGCGTGTCCTGCTGGACGACCTGGATGTAGTAGTAGGCCGACTCCGTGGCGTAGATGAGCTTGCCGAAGCTGGCCGGACGCAGCACGCTGGGCGGCAGCACCAACAGGCAGGCGATGGGGAGCAGGAGCCAGAAATACCAGGAGCGGTGAGCCCACAAGCCTACGACAGACAAGCCCAGCAGCGCCAGCGACAGCAGGTAGAAGGTGCGGGGTGTGCCGATGTTCGGGACCAGCAGGAAGACGGAAACGAAGGTGCCAAGGATGCTGCCAATTGTCGACAGCGCATAGATAGCGCCGGCGGTGTTGCCGGCTTTCCGGACGTCGCGCATGACCAAGCGGATGGCGAAGGGGGAGACGCAGCCGAGCAGTGTGACCGGCGCGGCAAACAGCAGGACGACGCCGAACAGCGAGCCCAGGAACAGGCCAGCGTCGAGATTGGCGAAGCCTTCGGAGGAGAAGCTCAGGATCGGCCGCGCGATCAGCGGGATGATGCCGGTGATGAACGCGGCCCAGGCGGTCAATTGGAACAGGAGCTGGGGTTTGGGGTGCCTGTCACCCAGGCGGCCGCCGGCAAAGTAGCCGGCTGTCAGGTACAGCAGGATCAGGCCCACCAGCACGGCCCAGATGTACAGGGAGGTGCCGAAGTAAGGGGCCAGCAGGCGCGAGCCGGCCAGCTCGATGGACAGGGAGGTGAAGCCGCTGAGGAACACCAGCGGCTTCAGGAGGCTTTGGGAGAGTCCCGCGGCACGTTGTCCCCCGTTCGCTGGCGCCTCGGCGGCGACCGTGCTCACCACGTCGCGTCAGTGTCGGCGGCACGGAGGGTTCCCTCCCCCCAGCCCTCTCCCGCCGCGGCGGGCGAGGGAGAGATAAACGTCGCCGTGCAGATCCAACCGGTGGCAGGGTGCAGCCAGGTGAGCCAGCGGTGGGCGCCGTCATTGGGGTCGAGGGTCAGCAGGCGGCGCGGGGTCAGGGCGTAGTCGACGGCCAGGATGGAGTGGCTCCATTGGCGGCTGGGCGCGCGCCAGCAGTTGAGGACCACTGGCGTGCCTCCGGCCAGCGAGGCGACGACGTCACGCCAGCGGACGACGAAACGCGTGCGGGAGCGGACGCTGAGAAAACGACTGTCGCTGTGCGATCGTCCTCGTGCGAGCGCCGCCGCATTGTGAGCTTGGGAAGCGC
>DAIUFO010000044.1:0-14438 GCA_036844545.1 Chloroflexota bacterium | reverse complement strand
CCCGCCGCGGCCGCTTGCTCGATGCCGCGATCGAGGGCGGAATGGCCGCCCACGTAGGCCAGCACAGGCGGGCCGTAGGCCTCCCGGAAGCCCGTGGCCGCGGCGATGACGTCGACCAGCGAATCGCCGGCGGCGCCCATCTGTCGCAGGACCGAGGCGGCGCACACCAGCGTGCAGCGCGGGCCGTAGTTGCGCACCAGCCAGGGGGGAGCCGCCACGCGTAGAGCATAGTGCTCGCAGGTCCGGGTATCAGCCTGCGATAGCATGTAGATCGAACATCTCACAGCCAAGGAGCACACGCGTGGAGGAGGAACAAGATCCCTTCAAGCGAATCGATGTAGGCGCTGCCCGCCAGATGATGGAAGCCGGTGGCGTGCGCATCATCGACGTGCGAGAGCCCAACGAGTACGCGTCCGGCCACGTGCCGAACGCCGAGCTCATCCCGCTGGGACAGATCCTGGCGAAGCCGCAAGAGCACATTCGGAACGAGCAGAAAACGATCTTCGTGTGCGGAGTCGGCCAGCGCAGCGCGGTAGCCGCGGAAATGGCGGCCGCCGTCGGCGCTACCGACATCTACAACATGGAAGGCGGCACCAAAGCCTGGATCGAGAGCGGCTTCCCCACCGAGACGTAGCTTCTATGGCCGCTGCCGGTGGTGGAGGCGCGCCCTCCCTCGACTTCTCGAACCCACTCCAATCGCTGCTCGCATTGGCGGTCATCGCGTTGGTTTGCTACGCCGTGTACCGCTTGTTCGCTTAATGGGGCATTTTCGTTGGCTGCATGGTAGACTGGCGCTTCCAGGCGCGCGTACTTACGAGGCCCATGAAAAACTTGCTGGTGTCACTCGGCCCTAGATTGGGGCTACGCGCGCGACCAGCGCTGGCCGCGGCCTTGATCGCGGCAGCGGGCCTGGTTATGTCGATTGCGCCGGCCGCCGCCCAAACTGACGACGCCCAGCTGCAGCTCTCCGACAACGGCTCAGGCCCTGTGGCCCCGCCCGCGCCCACGATGGCCGTCCGGCTTGGTTTCAATGGTGTGGCCAAGGTGGGCGACTGGCTGCCGGTCGCGGTCCAGGTCAGCAACGACGGCGCCAGCGTTTCCGGCGAGCTTCAAATCCAGATTGACGACAGCACCAACAATCCGCGCCGGATGCAGGCCTTCAACTTCCGCCCGCCGACGGTGTACACGGTGCCGGCCACGCTGCCCAGCCACTCGCGCAAGCAATACCAGATAGACGTCTTCCTGCCGTACCCGACGAAGGACCTCACGATCAAGCTGGTTACCGACCAAGGACTGCTGGTACAGCAGACAGCGAACCTCCAGGCCCTGAGCGGCAGCGAGGTGCTGTGCGGCACCCTGTCGCGCAACCAGGACTTCTTCCAGCAGCTCAAGAACCTGGACCTCCCCGGCCGGCAGGGCAAGAAGCCCTTCATCGTGCCGCTGAAAGCGGAAGACGTCCCGGCCCGGCAGCACGCCATGTCCTCCTTGGATTGCCTGATCCTGAACAACATCTCGCTCACGGGCCTGACCGACGACCAAAAGTCGGCCATCCTGGGCTGGGTCGAGGATGGCGGGCTGCTGGTCCTCGGCGGAGGCTCCGGCTGGCAGAAGACGCTGCAGCCGCTGCCGAAAGAGCTGCTGCCTGTCGACGTTACCGGCGTGCGCTCGATCGCATCGTTGCAGTCGCTAGCCGATTTCGCCCATCAACCTATCAAGGGCGACGGGCCATGGCTGGTGTCCACGGGCAAGCTCCAGGGCGGGCAAGTCGTGGCTCAGGATAACGGCATACCGCTGCTGGTGGGGGCGCGGCACGGCAAAGGCACGGTCCTTTACCTGGCGGCCGACCCGACGGCCGAGCCGCTGGCCACCTGGAGCGGCAACGCCGCGCTGTGGAAGTACCTGCTGTCCTACAACAGCACGCCGCTGGCCGTGTTCGCCTTCTTCAACCCTTACGGCGGCTTCGCCACGCTGCAGAACTGGGGGACGCCGCCGCGGCAGGCCATCTTCAACATCAGCGACGTGGCCCCGCCGTCCAACCGCTGGCTGCTGATCTTCATTGGCCTGTACACGCTCGTTGCCGGGCCGCTGAACTACCTGGTGCTGCGCCTCACCGGGGCGAAGGCCCTGGGCTGGCTGACCATCCCAGCCGTGATCGCCGGCGGAGCGTTCGTGACCTATCACTTCGCACAGCAATACCGCGGCAGCGACCTGGTGCTGAACAAGATCTCGCTGGTTCGGTCCCACGGCAACTCGGTCGAAGCCAACGTCCGCAGCTACGTGTCGCTGTACAGCCCCCGGAAAGGGGATTTCACGCTGACGGTGCCTGGCAACGCCTCAGTCACGAGCTATGCCCGGCCATTCAATTCGCCCACTCCCGACCCGTCCGGCAACGGCTGGCAGCTCAAGGTCACCGAGGGCGACAGCGCCAACAAGATCAGCCTGCCGCTCGAAGTGTCCAACACCGGCAGCCTGCTGGCTGACAGCCAGGTCCGCTTGCCAGGCAAGTTCGACTCGGACCTCAAGGTCAAGGACAACCTGATCAGCGGCTCGATCGTGAACCGCACCGGCCAGGCAGTGGACGACGTGCTGCTGGCGGTGGGCGGCGACGTGCAGCTGGTGGGCCATATGAACAGCGGCGAGAAGAAGAGCGTCGAGCTCAACTTCACGCCGAATTCGCCCTCAACCGGCCCCGATCCGCAGAAGGTCAAGAGCGCGCTGACCGCCGGCAAGACGGCGGACGCGAGTCGTGACAACATCCTGGACACGTTCCTGGGCGCGAGCTCCAGCACGCAGCCCGCCGGTTTGAGCGGGCTGACGCTGCTGGGCTGGTTGGAGAAGTCGCCGCTGCCGATCGTGGTTGAGGGGCTGCACCCCAGCATCAAGGAAGCGAACCTGTTCGTGACCTCCATGCCGCTGCAGTTCCCGCGCGGCGTCGACTTGGTTGTGCCGCCGGCGCTCATCGAGACCAAGCAGATAGGCACCTTCTCGACAAACTTCCAGCGCGCGGGGCAGTACGAACTGAACGCGGCCGGCTCGATCGCGTTGGAGTTCACCCTGCCGTTGAACGCCAACGACATGGCCAACAACAAGCTGGTGCTCCACATGAACGGCCGCTACGCCGGCAACCCGCGGTTCACTCGCGTGCCGGCGCCGGGCACTTCGCTGGGGCAGATATTCCTATACAACTGGCAGTCGTCGGACTGGGACGCACAGGACTTCGCCTGGGGTGACAATATGGTCGGTGAGGCCGGACCGTACATGTCGGCGACCAACAGCCTGCGCTTGAGGTACACCTACAAGCCGCCCACCCAGCAGCCAACCAGCAGCCTGCAGTTCAGCCTCGACCTGACCGACGAAGGTCAGCTGCGTTGATGCTTCGCGTCGGTCAGCATGACAACAAGGGGCGGCTCAGCATGACAAACGAGCGGCTGAGGCCTTGAGTTACATTGAGGTCAGCCACCTCTCCAAGCGTTTCGGGCGAACGAACGCGGTGCTGGACGTGTCGTTCGAGCTGGATGCCGGCTGCGTGTTCGGCCTGGCGGGGCCGAACGGCGCGGGCAAGAGCACGCTGGTACGCATGCTGGCGACTATTGTGCGCCCCACGAAGGGCCGCGTCACCATTGACGGCGCCGACGCGATGCTCCGGCCGGGGCAGGCCCGGCGGCAGATCGGCTACGTGCCCGACGTGTACAGCCTGTACGACGACACCAAGGTCTGGGAGTACCTGAACTTTTTCGCCCGCTGTTACGGCATGCCGGCTCGGCTGCGCTCGGCGGCAATCGCCGAGCTGCTGAAGCTGGTGGACCTGTTCGAGCTCCGCTTCGCCTACTGCAGGTCTCTGTCCCGCGGGCAGCAGCAGAAGCTGATGATCGCGCGGGCGCTGATCAACGAGCCACGGCTGCTGCTGCTGGACGAGCCGCTGGCAGGGCTCGACGCGCAGAGCCGGGTGGAGATGCTCGAGGTTTTTCGTGAGCTGGCGTTGATGGGCAAAGCGGTGGTCATCTCGAGCCACGCGTTGGGCGACCTCGTCGACGTGTGCGACCGCATTGGGCTCATGGCCGCGGGCCAGCTGACCATCGTGGGCACCGTGCCTGAGCTCATCCGCGAGATGGACGTGACGCAGCGGCTGCGGCTGGTCGTCGTGGACGAGCCGGAGCTGGCGCATCGCGTGCTGATCCAAACGCCGCGGGTGACCGACTTGGAGGTGTCGCACACGGCGCTGACATTCAGGTATCAGGGCGGGCGCGAGGCTCAGGCTCAGCTGCTGCGCCAGTTGCTGACCGGCGGGGTGAAAGTGGCGCAGTTCGCGCCCATCTCACAGCCGCTGCAGGAGCTGGTGGCTTCGGCGCCGGCCACGCCTGTTTCGCCGGATCAGTACAAGCCATGATGGTGAATCCGGTCCTAATCCAGGAGATGCGGGTGCGGATGCGGGGGGGCACGGCGTACCTTCTTTTGAGCGCAGTCATCCTGGTGTTTGGCGGCTTTACGCTGGCGACGTTTTGGGTCATCACGAACGTGGTGCGGCCAGTGGCGGCGGCGACGATCCCGGTGGCGGGCGCGACCAACCAGACGCCACCGATCGATCGCATCCTGGTTGCCCAGCGCGGCGTCATCTTCTTCCTGGTGATGTCGCTGTGGGCTATCGTGCTCACGGCGCTGATCGTGCCCGGCGCCACCAGCGGCAGCATTGCCCGCGAGCGCGAGACGCGCACGCTGCCACTGATCATGGGCACGCCCATCAGCCCGCTGTCGGTGATCCTCGGCAAGTTGGTGGCGGCGGCGAGCTACATTGTGCTGGTGGTGGCCGCGGGCGTCCCACTGTTCACGCTGGTGGTGATGTTCGGCGGCATTCCGCGGAACCAGTTCGGCTCGGTCGCGGTGATCGTGCTGGTGACCGCCTTCACCTTCTCGGCGCTGGGCGTGTTCATCTCCTCGATCTCCCGCAACAGCCTGCTGGCTTCGCTCGTCTCCTACACGATCGTGCTGGTGGTGACGCTCGGCTCGTATGCCGTCTATTTGGCTGCCAGCCCGCTCAGCAAGGCGGTCACCATGAAGTACGCCTTGTATTTCAGCCCGTTGGCATCGGTGATGTCGGCCATGACGCAGAGCAACTCGCAGCTGAACAGCATCGTCAGCCAGTTCTTCCGGGAACCGGGGACGCGCGTGGCTGGCGAATGGTGGGCACTGGGCCATTACCCTTTGTGGTACGTCACCACCGCGGCCTACCTGATCGTGGGGCTGCTGCTGGTGCTGGCCGCGACTCGGGCCATCAATCCCTTGCGCAGGTGGATCTAGGGCCGTGATTTCCCACGTTCGGCAAGAAGCGGAGTTCATGGGCAAGCTGGCCGAGATCGGGGCTTTGTTCAAGCTGCAGGCGGCTATCGTCTGGCTGCTGCGGGGCGCTTGCCTCGGCCTGAGCGCAGACACGGTGATGCTGCTGGTGGCCCGCTACAAGGCATTCACTCCGCAGCCATGGCTGCTGGCCGCGATCGCCGGTGGGCTGGCAGCGATCGGCGCAGCCATTGGCTTGGTGCAGCGATACACGCCACGGACCATCGCCGCCCGGACGGACCATCAGCTCTCCTTGAAGGAGCGGCTGACCACAGCGCTCGAGCTGCAGCTGCGGCGGGAGCCCGGCATGCTGGCCCAGGCCCAGATCTCCGACGCCATGTGGCACGCTCGCCGGATCGAGGCATGGCACTCGTTCCCGCCGCGAGTGCCCGCCCGCGAGGGCAAGCTCATCGCAGCCGCGGCGCTTATGACCGCGGCGCTGATCGTAATCCCGAACCCGGGCAAGGCTGCCATCCAGCGCCAAGCGGCCGTAGCCACAGCCATCAAGCAGGAAGCGCAGAAGCTACAGAAGACGGCTGTCGACATCCAGTTGAACGAACAGCTGACCGGCAATCATTCGCAGGATCAGCAAACGATCGACCAAATCCTGGCCGAGCTGCAGAAGCAGCTGCGGCAGCCACAGCTCAGCGCGGAGGACGCGTTGGCCAAGCTCCAAGCGGCGCAACAGAAGCTCCAGGCCAACCAGGACATCAACGCCGACAGCCTGTCCGAGGCGCTGCAGGCCCTGGCCGCCAACTTCGACGACCAGCAGCTGCTGCAAAGGGTCGCCCAGGACATCCGCAACGGCGACTACAACGCCGCGGCCAACGACCTGCAGGCGGCCGGACAGCAGGCCTCCGGTTTGGGCCAGGACCAGAAAGACCAACTGGCCGCCAGCCTTCGCGCGGCGGCGGCCGCCCAGGCCAAAGCCGGCAACAGTCAGCTCGGCGATTCTTTGGGCCAGGCCAGCGACTCGCTGAACGGCAGCCCCGCCGAGACCAGCACGGCCTTTCGGCAAGTGGCCGGCAATCTTCAGAACGCCGGCCAGCGCTCGCAGGCGCAATCCAACCTGAACAAGGCCCTGAGCCAAGTGCAGCAAAGCACCAACAATCTTGCCCAACAAGCCGGCAGCGACGCGAACAGCAGCTCGGCCTCGAGCTTCACCTCGAACGGCGACAGCTCCGGAAGCTCGACGGACGACCCCCAAGCCCAGGACTCCATGGGCCAAGGCGCCAACGGGCAGCCTGGCCAGAGTGGTCAGGACGGTCAAGGGCAGGGCCAGGGTCAAGGGCAAGGCCAAGGCGACACGGGTGATGGCCGCGGCTCAGGCAGCCAGAGCGGCGAGACCGTGTACACCGGCCAGCCTGGTCAGGCCCAGGGCGTGGTGGGCCAGCAAGGCGCCACCGGCCAGGTTTCCACTTCGGACGACAACAGCTTGTCGGATCCCGCGCAGAACGGCTCCAACGTGCCGTACGAGCAGGTTGTTGGCCAGTACCAGCAGCAAGCCAGCCAAGCCATGGACCGCGCGGCCGTGCCACTGAGCTACCGCCAAATCGTGAAGGACTACTTTTCGTCGCTGGCGCCACGGCGCTAATCACTACCCCGCCGCTAATCCCCGCCGTTAATCCCTGAGGAGCGCAAGCATTGATTGACGCCACCGAGCTGGAGCTCACCCCACAAGACTTCACCAACGTCGCCCAGTCGATCGAAGGAGAGATCGGGCGGGTCATCGTCGGCCAGCGTGAGGTCGTCCACGGCATCCTGATCTGCGTGCTGGCCGGTGGCCACGTGCTGCTGGAAGGCGTACCAGGCCTGGGCAAGACAATGCTCATTCGCACCCTGGCCGAAGTGCTGGACGTGCACTTCAGCCGCATCCAGTTCACACCCGACCTGATGCCGGGCGACATCACCGGCAGCAACATCATCGTCGACGACCACACCACCGGGACGCGGCGCTTTCAGTTCCAGCCAGGCCCGGTCTTTGCCAACCTGATCCTGGCCGACGAGATCAACCGGGCCACGCCGAAGACGCAGTCGGCGCTGCTGGAAGCGATGCAGGAGCGGCAGGGGACGATGGCCCGCCAGCGGCACGTGCTGCAGGAGCCGTTTTTCGTGATGGCTACGCAGAACCCGATCGAAATGGAAGGCACCTACCCGCTGCCCGAAGCGCAAGTCGACCGCTTCCTGTTCAAGTTGACGATCGGCTACCCATCGCAGAACGAGCTGGTGGACATCATCAACCGCACGACGGTGCGAGAGATGCCGCATCCCAAGCGTGTGGCCACGGCCGAGACGGTCCTGCGCATGATCACTTTGGCGCGCGACTTGCCCATCGCTCAACCCGTGGTCGACTACGTAGCCCGGCTGGTAATGGCGACCCATCCGGGCGTGGACTACGCCGGCGAAGCCAGCCGGCACGTGCGCTTCGGTTCCAGCCCGCGCGGCGCGCAATCGATCGTGATCGCCGCCAAGATTCACGCCATGCTGCAGAGCCGCTACAACGTGGCCTTCGAAGACGTCCGCTTCGTGGCCCTACCAGCGCTGCGCCACCGCATCATCCTCAACTTCGAGGCCGAAGCCGAGGGCGTGACCAGCGATTCGATCATCCGCGACATCCTGCACAACGTGCCGGAGAATGCCCGCTAGTTTTCTCGAACCTGTCCTGCTCCGCCGTTTGGAGCGCCTTGGGCTGGTCAGCCGCAAACGGGTGTCCCACCAGATCAAGGGCGAGCGCCGCAGCGTGCAGCGCGGCAGCTCTATGAACTTTGTCGACTACCGGCAGTACGTGCCGGGCGACGACATCAGCCAGATCGACTGGAATGTCTACGGCCGGCTGGACAACCTGGTGGTCAAGCTGTTCGAGGATGAGCAGAACGTCACCGTTCACCTGCTCGTGGATAACAGCAAGTCGATGGACTGGGGCGAGCCCAATAAGCTGCGGCTCGCGCTCCAGCTGGCGGGCAGCCTGGGCTACGTGGGCTTGTGCAACTTCGACCGGGTGCAGTGCGCCACCTTCTCCGACACCGTCGGCGCTGGCTTCGGTCCAGCCCGGAACCAGCGCGAAGCGCACAACATGTTCGCCTACTTGGGCGAGGTCAAGGCCGCGGGCGAGACGAACTTCGAGGTCTCGCTGCGGGCTTACGCGCTCCAGAACCGCCGGCCCGGCCTGGCCATCATCTTCACCGACCTGCTGTCACACAGCAGCTTCGAGCTCGGCGTCAAGCAGCTGCTCGAGCGGCGCTACGAAGTGGCGCTGATCCACGTGCTGGCGCCGGCGGAGATCCAGCCGGGCATCGGCGGCGACATGAAGCTGATCGACCGTGAGACCGGCCGGTTTGTCGACGTAACGCTGAACCAGCGAGCGCTGAACCTTTACCGCGAGCGCTATCAGGGCTGGACAAGCGCCATCGAGGGCTTCTGCGGCCGCCACGGCATCCTCTACGAGCGTGTGGAGAGCAGCGAGCCGCTGGACAAGCTGCTTTTCCAGACTTTCAGAAGGCGCGGGTTGGTGGCGTGACGAGTTCTGAGTTCAGAGTTCTGAGTTCTGAGTTGTTTTCTGGGGCCGGAGTCGGTCTGTGAACTTGGTTGCCCCCATAGGGCTGGCGTTTGGCGCGCTCATCCCGGTGCTGATCGTCTTCTACTTGCTCAAGGTCCGCCGCCACGACCAGGAGGTGTCGTCGACCTACTTGTGGGAGCAGCTCCACCGCGACCTGGTGGCGCACGAGCCCTGGCAGCGGCTCAAGACCAGCCTGCTGCTGCTGCTGCAGGTGCTGCTGATGGCGCTGCTGACGTTCGGCCTGGCGCGTCCATTCTTCACCGCCAACGCCCAGGCCAGCGACAACGTGGTGCTGCTGCTCGACGCCTCGGCCAGCATGCAGGCGACCGACGTGAAGCCGAATCGCTTCGAGGCCGCGCGCAGCGCCGCCAAGGACATCGTCGGCCGCCTCAGCGACGACGCCACCGGCACGATTGTGCGGGTCAAGGATCATCCCGAGATCCTGGTCCAAGGCGCAACAAAGGGCCAGCTCGCCGACACGCTCAATCACGTCGCAGTCAGCAGTGGCACGACCAACATGAAGGAGGCGCTGCAGCTGGCCCTATCGCTGAACAAGGGCAAGACGCGCAGCCAGATCTTCGTCATCAGCGACGGGGCCTTCCCCGACGTCACGGACCTGCAAGCAGGCGACGCCGACATCCACTTCGTGCCGATCGGATCGTCGGGCGACAACCAGGGCATCACCACCCTTACCGCCCGGCCGGACCCAACCGACCCACAGCGCCAGCACATCTTCGTGCGGGTCCAAAACTTCAGCCAGGCCACCGGAAGCAACCTGCTGAGCCTGTACGCCGACGGCGAGCTGGTCGACAGCGCGGACCTTCAGATGCCTGGCCGAGGCCAGGCCGAGCACGTGTTCGACAGCCTACCCCCTGGCTCCAAAGTGGTCGAGGCTCGGCTGCGCGACAGCGACCAGTTCGCCGCCGACAACTCCGCCTGGCTGGTATTGAACCAGACCAGCGCTTTCAAGATACTGCTGGTCACCCAGAACAACCTGTTCCTCGAGAAGGCTGTGAACCTGCTTCCGAACGTGGAGGTGTTCAAGACCGATCCTCGGCGCTACGCCGGCATCGATCCCAGCCAGTACGGCGTGTTCGTGTTCGATGGCTTCCTGCCGCCGGAGCTGCCCAACGGCGGCATGCTGCTGGTCAACCCGCCACCCACGGATTGGCTGAACATGGCCTCCGATACCATCCCGCGTCCCAAAATCACCTCGTTCGAGAGCGGCGATCCGCTGCTGAGCTACGTGCCCTTCGGCGACATCCAGCTATCGAGGAGCAAGGACCTCGACCCGCCCGACTGGGCCCGGGTCCTGGCGCAATCGGGCAGCCATCCTCTGCTGCTGGCCGGCAACAACGCCGGGCGCAAGATGGTGATCCTGCCGTTCGACCTGCACTGGTCGAACTTCGGCTTGCTGAGCGGCTTCCCCATCTTTGTGTCCAACGTCATCAGCTACCTGCAGCCGAACGACCCCTCGGAGATCAAGGCGCCCTCCCCAGGCGACAGCGTGCTCATCCAGCCGCTGCCCCAGGCCGACCAGATCGACGTGCGCAAGCCCGACGGCTCCAGCCATGGCTTCAAGCCGGCCGGCAAGCCGATAGCCTACAACGACACTGACGCCACTGGCTTGTACCAGGTGACCCAGAAGTCGCAAGGCAAGGTTGTCCAGGAGCAGCTGTTCGCCATCAACTTGACAGATCCGGCGGAATCGGACATCACGCCGCGCCCCAGCCTGAATATCGGCGGCTCGGTCCTGCGCCAGAACGACACCATTGAATGGACTCCGGCCAAGCATGAGTTCTGGCCGTGGGTGCTGCTGGCCGCGGTTGGCCTTCTGACTTTCGAGTGGTACTGGTACCACCGGCGGGCGTGATGTGATGGGAGCCGGGAGCCGGGAGTCGGTGCTGGGAGTCGGGAGTCGGGAGTCGGGAGTCGGTGAGGTTCGGAGCTTCCGCGACTTGCGTGTCTGGCAAGCCGGCATGGATTTGGTGGAATCCTCGTACCGCCTGACCCAAGGTTTCCCGAACTCAGAGCTTTACGGCCTCGTCAGCCAGATCCGACGCGCCGCGGTATCGGTTCCAGCCAATATTGCTGAAGGCTACGTTCGCGAGTCCACGAGGGAATATCTCCAGCATCTCTCGATTGCTCAGGGCTCTCTCGGTGAGTTGGAGACGCACTTTGAAATCGCCGCTAGGCTTGCTTTCTTGAGTCCTGGGGATCTCCAGGCATTGCTTGAGGCGATCTCGTCACTTCGCAAACAGCTTTTCAAACTCCGGGACGCGATCGCAAGGAAACTCGAACTGACTCCCGACTCCCGACTCCCGACTCCGGCGAAGCCCCCGGCTCCCGGCTCCCGGCTCCCGGCTCCCGCGAGGACCACCTAGTGCTGGCTCTGCACTTTCTTAGCCCCGCGGCATTTTTCCTCCTAATTACGGTGCCGTTGGTCCTCGCTATCGCCTGGAAGAGCGGCGTTCACATGCCCAAGGACCGCGCCATCTTCAGCCTCAGCTTGCGGCTGGTGGTGCTGGGCCTGCTGATCCTGGCCATCGCCTCACCACGGATCGTGCAGCGCGCCGAAAGCTTGTCGACGGTGTTCCTGGTGGACGCCTCCGACAGTGTGCCCGGCGATCAGGTCAACGCCGAAGTGGATTGGGTTCGCGGCGCGCTCAAGCACATGGAGTCGAAGGACCAAGCCGGGGTGGTGGTGTTCGGAGAAAACGCGCTGGTCGAAGAGCCGATGTCACACCTCGAGGACCTGCCGCGCGTCAACTCCCAGCCAGTGAAGACGCGCACCAACCTGGCGGGCGCCATTCGCTTCGGACTGGCGCTGCTGCCAAACACCTCGGCGCGGCGCATGGTCATCCTGTCGGACGGCAACGAGAACGTCGACAAAGCCATCGACCAGGCTCGGCTGGCGGGTGCCGCGGGTGTCCAGATCGACTACGTGCCGATCGCCAAGAACGATGACCCCGAGGTGTATGTCAAGCAGGTGCAGTCGCCGGCTACCCTGCGCGAGGGTGAGGCCTTCTCCGTTTCGGTCACGGTCGAGTCCAACATCGACACCACCGCCAGAATTCGGCTGCAGACCGACGGCGCGGTGTCCACCGAGGACACCGTCCAGGTGCGCAAGGGCACGAACTCCTACGTCTTCGACCACAAGCCGCTGGACAGCGGTGCGCACTCGTTCGAGGCCACCATCGAGCCGGCCGAGGACACCGTTTCGGAGAACAACCAGGCCAGCGCCTTCAGCAACGTCAGCGGCAAGCCCAAGGTGCTCATCGTCGAGGGCCAGCCGAGCGATGGCGCGGCCTTGGCCAAGGCATTGGAATCCGACGGCACGCACGTCGAGACGGTGAACCCCAGCGGCATGCCCTCTGACCTGCCGACGTTGCGCACCTACGACACGCTGGTACTGGCCAACGTCGCGGCCAACGCCATCACGCCGGCCCAGATGCGCATCGTCAAGACCTACGTCCAGGACCTGGGCGGCGGCCTGGTGGTCATCGGCGGGGACAAGAGCTACGGCACCGGCGGCTACAACAAGACGCCCTTGGAAGACGTGCTGCCGGTGACGTCCGAGGTGGCGCCACGACGCAACGTCCCCAGCACAGCCGTGTTCTTCATCCTCGAATCGCTGGAGAGCAACCTGGGCATCGACATCTCGCGCGAGGCGGCCAAAGCCTCCATCCAGGCGCTGTCACCGCTGGACGAAGTCGGCGTCAGCGACGGCAACCAGGAGATCTCGATCCCACTCCAGAAGGTGACCAACAAGCCCGACCTGCTGGCCAAGGTCGATGCCTTGCAGATGGGCGATCCGGCCAGCTACAAGACCTTCTTCGATGCCGCGCACAAGGCGCTGCTGGCCAGCGACGCCAAGGTCAAGCACATCATCTTTCTCGGAGACGGCGACGCTACCGACAGCTACGACGAGCAGATCACGGCCATCGCCGCCGACAAGATCACCGTGTCAGTGGTCGGCACCAACGTGCTGCCGCAGGACCTGCAGCTTCTCCAGAACATCACGCAATTGGGCAAGGGGCGCTACTACGACGGCAACGACCCGTTCGACATCCCGCAGCTCCTCCTGCGCGAGACGCAGCTCGTGGCCAAGCCGGCCATCGTGGAGGAGAACTTCCAGCCGCTGCAGACCAACGTCAGCCCCATCCTGGACGGCATCGACACCTCCAAGCTGCCGGCTTTGAAGGGCTATGTGGCCACCACGCCCAAGCCCACCGCCCAACCTATCCTGGCCTCGGCCCAGGGCGACCCCATCCTGTCCGAGTGGCAGTACGGGCTCGGCCGGGTGGTGGCCTGGACGTCGGACACCAAGGGCCAGTGGGCTTCGGACTGGATCGCCTGGCCGGAGTTCGCCAAATTCTGGACGCAGGTCATCAAGCGCACGCTGCCGGGCGAGATCGAGCAGAACCTGCAAACCACCATCGTGTCCCAGGGTGACAAAGCGCAGGTGACCGTCGACTCACAGGACGCCGACCGCCAGCTCCAGAACTTCCTGACGACGAAGGCGACGGTGTTCGCTCCCGGCGGGTCCGATAAGAGCGAGGTGGCCCTCGACCAGGTCGCTCCCGGCCGCTACCAGGGCGAGTTCCCGGCTGGCCAGGAGGGCGCCTACCTGGTGCAGGTGACTCAGGCTAACCAGCAGGGGCAGATCGTCGCGGCCCAGAGTAAGGGCTACGTGATGCCCTATTCGCCGGAGTACCAGGTGCTTGGCACCAACGTGAACCTGCTGCAGCAGCTGGCGGCGGCGACCGGCGGCCGGAATCTGACCGATGTGGCGCAAGCGTTCAACCATGACTTGGCGGCGGCCGGCGGCGCACAGTCGATCTGGCAGTTGCTGGCGGCGGCGGCGCTGGTGCTGTTCCTGCTGGACGTGGCCAGCCGCCGGCTGCGCCTGGCGCCCAGCGATGTGGTGCTGCTGTGGCAGATCTTGCGGGCTCGCTATCAGCGGGACACGCCGCTGGCCGCGTCGCGCCTGAGGGCCAGCGGCGTGTCCGCGCTGGCGCCGGTGGCCAACTTCGGCGACCTGGCGAGTCCTGAGCAGTTCCGCCGCACGCAGGGAGCGACCACGCATGTGATGCCGGAGCCGGAGACACCCGCTCCTCGCGAGGAGCTCATGTCCAAGGACGCCACCCGCAACCGGCTGTTCGAAGCCAAGCGCCGGGCGCAAGAAAAGCGGAAGGCCTAGGGGTCCGGCCGGAAACCCTGCGATCGTCGATAAGGGGTCAATGATCAAAGGATCATGATCGATATGGCATAATGGCTGCTGAGGAGGCAGCAGCATGCTTGGCAAACGCAGCCCGCAGCGGGGGTTCTACGACGCGGACTATCTGTACGCAGAGTGGGTCGGGCGCAAGACGTTTTACGGCTTTCTGGCCGCGCGGCGTGGGCAGTTGTTTACGGACGAGCAGTTTGCGGTACTGTACTGCCTGAACAATGGTCGGCCCAGCGTGCCGCCCAGCGTGCTGGCCACGGCACTGCTGTTGCAGTGGTACGACGACGTGTCTGACCAAGAGGCCCGCGACAGCGCCAAGTA
>DAIUFO010000043.1:2019-16504 GCA_036844545.1 Chloroflexota bacterium | reverse complement strand
GAACGATTTCATGCAGGGCACTCCTTTGATATTCGTTTCCGCATAGTACTCCTAGCGCTTCTCCGCCTTCTGCACGTACGAGGCGTCGCAGCTATCGGCGCTCGGTTGTCAACTCAGCGGCCGCGCCCCGACAATACGTCGCCACGAGCCGGAGCTCGCGGTCGAGCAACACGATGTCGGCGTCGAAGCCAGGGGCGATGGCGCCCTTCCGATTTCCCACGCCGGCCAGGCGCGCGCCGGTTTGCGCCAGCATCCTGGCCGTGTCCGCCAGCGGCACGCCCCAGCTCACCAGGTTCCGCAACGCCTGCAGCAGCGTCGTGGCGCTGCCGGCCAGCCTCCCGTCGGCCAGCTGGGCCACAAGCCCGTCCGAGTGGACCGCCCGCCCGGCCCAGTCATACTCGCCCGCCGCCAGCCCCAGCGCCGGCAGGCCGTCGCTGACCACCGCCACGCGGGCTGCTCCGCAAGCTCGAACCAGCGCCACGGCGGCCGCCGGGTGTACGTGAACGCCGTCGGCGATCAGCTCCGCCACCAGCCTTTCGCAGGTTGCCGCGGCGCCGGCCAGCCCAGGCGCTCGATGATGGAACGGAGCCATGGCGTTGTACGTGTGCGTCACCGCGCTGGCGCCCCAGCCCACTGCCTCCACTGCTTGTTCGTAAGAGCAGGCGCTGTGGCCCAGCGACACCTGCACGCCGCCCTCTACCAGCCGCGAGATTACCTTGTGCGCGCCCGCCAGCTCCGGCGCGATGGTCATGCGCCTGAGCGTGCCCCCCGCTGCCGCCAGCAGCCGTTCCACCTGCGCTACATCCGGCGCCCGCAAATGCTCGGCAGGCTGGGCGCCGCAATGCTGCCGGCTCAGGAAGGGCCCCTCCAGGTGCCCGCCCAACACCTCGGCCGCGCCCGCCTCGCTCCGCACCAGCGCCAGCGAGCTTGCGAACGCCAGCGTGTCCTCGGTCGAGGAAGCTGCCAGCGTTGGCAGGAAGGCCGTCACGCCAGTGTTCGGGAGGAAGCGCGCCATGGTCCGCGGATCCGACGATCCCCCCGCCCCGTGGATGTGGACGTCCACAAACCCCGGCAACACGTGCAGCCCGCTTGCGTCCACCTCGGTCTCGGCCTCCTCCACGTCGCCGAGCGCGACCACGCGCCCGCCGCCGATTCCGACGGCCATGCCCTCTTGGAAGCCGGTCGGGGTCAACACGCTCCCGCCGCGGATCGCCAGATCCATCCTCATGGCGCAATCATGCTGCCTTGTCCGGTTTCCCTCGCTGTGCGGATCGTGGTACCGTAGCGGCTACCAACCAGGCCAAAATCTCGTCAGCGAGGAAACACGTGCGTTTCACTGCTCAGCGATTGCCCGGACTGATGCTCGCCACCACCCTTGCCCTCGCCGCCTGCGGAGGCGCGGGCGCGCCGTCCAGCGCTCCGGCCCCGGCCAGCAGCGCCCCTGCCGCGTCTTCTGGGGCTGCCAAGCCGGCGGCCGGCGCCTCGGCGCCAGCCTCGGCCAGCGCCAAGCCCGCGGCGTCCCCTCCGGCTTCGGCCAGCGCAGCTGCCAAGCCCGCTGCCTCCGGCGCTAACACCAGCCCGATCAAGATCGGCTTCATCGAGCCCCTCACCGGTCCCCAGGCGCAGCCCGGCAAGGACAACAACGACGGCATCAACCTGTACTTGGATTCGGTCAACGGCACCATGGCTGGCCGCAAGATCCAGCCGCTCTTCGCCGACGATCAGCTCTCGGCTGACACCGGCCTGACCAAGGCCAAGGGCCTGGTCGAAGGCGAAAAGGTGGCGGCTCTCATGGGCTTCACCTTCACGCCCGTGGTCTACGCGGCAGCGGCTTACGTCAAAGATCAGGCGCACATCCCCATGATGGTCAGCGCCAACGCCACCGGCGAGGGCCTGTTTCTCGATCCCAAGCTCACCAGCCAATACCTGACGCGCTTCACCGAGAACAGCGCCGCCTACAGCGCCTCCTCGGCCGATTGGGCCTACAAGAATGGTTACCGCAAGGCCATCCTGCTGACCTACGATACGGCGGCCGGCATTGAGAACGGCGATTTCTGGGCCCGCGCCTTTATCGCCCGTGGTGGCTCCGTCGTGCAGGAGTTCCATCCGCCGGCCAACACCAGCGACTACGGCACCTATCTGGCGCAAATGGACAAGAATGCCGACGTCGTGCTCGAGTTTGCCCCCGGCGCTGATGGTCTGCGCATGCTGCAGCAATTCGCCAACTACACCGGCGACAAGAAGCCGCTGTTCTTCGATCTGGGCGCCGTCGCCACCGGCGGTCCCAACCTCGATGAGTTGAAGGACAAGGCCGTTGGCGTGGTCGCCAACAAGTCGTGGGTGGAGAGCCTCGACAACCCTGAGAACCAGGCCTTCCTCAAGGCACTCCGAGCCAAGTACCCAAGCCGGACAGCGTCCAACGATCTCGCCATGGGCTGGGCCAGCGGCCAGATCCTGCAAGCCGCGCTCCAGAAGGTGAACGGCAACATCGAGGACATCCCCAACTTTCTGAAGGCAGTCAACGCGACCGACGTCAAAGCGCCGAAGGGACAGATCAAGCTCGACGACACCCGCGACATCGTCCAGGACTACTACGTCTACAAGATCGTGAAGCAGGGCGACAAGTACACCCAGCAGGTGGTCGATACCTACAAGAATGTGTCCCAGTTCTACGACATCCCCGCCGACGAGATGAAGCGCTTGCCCTTCGGCCAGCTCAAAGGCAAGTGGGTCGGCATGACCAAGGACAAGCTGCCGACGCTGCTCAAGGCCGCTTAACTAGCCCGCGGTCAGTGGTCGCACTTCCAGCCACCGGCGCACGATAAGCCGAGCTCCTTCTGCGCCGCACGCAGCGGCACCACGTTGATCAGCGCGTCGAGTCCCGGCGGCGTAGCCAGCGATTGCTCGTCCTTGATCGCATTCGCATCGAGCTGCAGCCCATCCTGCGTCGCGCCCAGATAGTCGTTCGCGTCCATCGCGCCCAGGTCGAGCTGGACGGCCCTCAGCGCAACGCCTGGCGCCAAGTCTTTGGCAAAGCCGCCGGCGATCTTGGCCGATTCTTCGGGATTGTCGTGCAGGAACTTGGCGGCGCGCAGGTTCGCCTTGAGGAAGCTCTTCAGCATCTCCGGCTTGTCCTTGAACAGGTCGGTGTGAGCGCCTAGCGGCGAAAAGGGCACGGGCATCACCTTGGCCGAATTGGCGATTGTCTTGTAGCCCATCGTCTCCAGCAAGGCGGCGACGTCAGGGTTATTGGCGGACCCCACGATCTGCTTGGCCTCCATGGCCGCAATCCTGGCCTGAGGTGAGCCCAGCGGGTGGTACTGGACTTTATTGGGGTCGAGCCCCAGCGCCTTTTCGATGATAAGCCTCGTTGCCTTATCCTGCGTCGCCCCCGGGCTGGCGATGCCTACGGCTTTCCCGAGCAGGTCTTGCGGCTTCTGAATTTCCGGCGAAACCGAGAACTGGAATGTGGTGGTGTTGTAGTACCACATGAAATTCTTGGCCGGCGCGCCCTGCGACGCTGGCCGCGACGTGTCGGCGCTGATGTCGATCTCGTGGTTCAGTAAGGCGGCAATCGACGCCGACTGCTGCATGGTCACGTACTGCAGTTGGATGCCCTCGTCTTTCAGATAGCCCTGCTGCACTGCGATCCACAGCGGGAGATACCCAAAATCCCCCTGGTTCGTCTGCGTTGCCACCCTCAGCGTCGTCATTTCCTTGGGCTTTGCCGCCGTCCCTGCGCTTGCGGCTGGTTTGGCGGACGCCGCGCTTGTGGCCGGCGCCGCCCCCTGAGAGCAGGACGTGAGCAGCGCTATCGCCGCCAGCGCGCAGGTGAGCCAGGCTATGCCTCTCATCGGTAGTTCCTCTTTCAGTAGAAGTCGATGTCCGCCAGCGTGGTGAACCTGGGCGGAATGGTGCTACCGGGCAAAACCGTCAGCTGGTACAGCGCGTATTCGTAGCGGTAGGCGTCGTGGCTGTAGACGCCGTCCAGCGGGATGTAGACCTGGAGGTGGTGGTCCCTGGCCGCCGCCGTCGCGGTGTACATGACGGCCATGTTGGCGGCGCCGCCGGTAATCACCACTTCGCGCGCTCCGACTTTCGTGAGCAGCGGCAGCAGCTCGCCCGGCTTGAATTTGTCGAACGCGTCGGGGTACAGCAGGGGCTCGTGCTCCCGCTGCTCGAGCGCGGACTCGACTGGCTGGCCGAGCTGCGTGCGCGCACCGGTGAAGATGATCGGCACGCTGGCGGTGCGAGCTCGTTTCAGAAACTCGGCCAGGCGGGGCAGGATCGTTTGGTGCAGCGGGTTCGACCCCTCGGCCGGCGTCGTGAGGTCCAGCACGAGCACCGCGCTGCTGGCCGCTTCCAGCCGCGCGGGTGCGGGGGTGGGGACTCGGGAGACTGCCTCAGCCATTGCTCTGCGCGCGTATTATCTCCCTACTCAATGGACACCTCAGCGGTACCAGCCCAACCGTTCAGGCTTGGCGTTTTCATGCCCGTGGGCAACAACGGCTGGATCATTTCCAAGACATCGCCGCAGTACATGCCGACCTACCAGCTGAATCGCGACGTCGCGCTGCTGGCCGAGGAGATTGGCTTTGACTACGTCTTCTCCATGGCCAAATGGTCGGGCTACGGCGGCGAGGTGCGCTACTGGGACTACTCCATCGAATCGTTCACCCTGATGACGGCGCTGGCCGCTGTCACCAAGCGGCTGCAGCTGGTCGCGTCGGTTGCGCCCATCCTGATCCACCCGGCCATCATGGCCAAGATTGCCGTGACGCTGGATGACGTCTCCGGCGGGCGGCTGGCGATCAACATCGTCAGCTCGGACCACGAGTTCATCCGCATGGGCCTCTATCCGGAGGACTTCGAATCCTATCGCCACGCCTACATCGACGAGTGGCTGCGCGTCATGAAGCTGCTGTGGACTGGCGAGCCGGTCGACTTTTGGGGCGACTGGTTCACGCTGACCGGGTACGCCTCTAACCCCACTCCGGTTCAGAAGCCCTGGCCGGCCATCATCTACGCCACCAGCTCGGAGGCGGGCTTCAAGTTCGTGGCAGAACATTGCGACGAGGCCTTCGTGCGGGCTGACGAGCAGCGAAATCTCGCCAGCAAGACGCTCAAGCAGTTCGCCGCCGATCACGGCCGCACGATCAAGACGCAGGCTGCCGTGTGCCTTGTTCAAGGCG
Organism: Chloroflexota bacterium; assembly: GCA_036844545.1. Classification (GTDB taxonomy): domain Bacteria; phylum Chloroflexota; class JAJPGV01; order JAJPGV01; family JAJPGV01; genus DATGVV01. The sequence goes on along the minus strand of DAIUFO010000043.1, from coordinate 11,312 downwards.
AAAGCGATGAGGATGCGCAGCGAACGGTGGACTACTACCGCCAGGGCGCGGCGCTCGAGTCAATCGCCAACGTCTACGACCCGACCTATGAGGGCGACCGCGCCGCGCGCGGCAAGGACATCCTCGACCAGCGCTTCCCCCGGCCGCTCTTCTACCACTCCTTCCCGCTCATAGGCGGGCCGGAGCGTATCGCCGACTTCATCGAGGACATGGCGAAGAACGGGCATTTCGACGGAATACTCTTCTCGTTCCCCGACTACCTCGAGGGACTGGCGAAGTTCAACCGCTACGTCTCACCCGTCCTGAAGGACCGCGGCCTCCGCATCTAGCCTGTCCCTCAAGCGTCAATCGTCTGGCCGCCGTCGGCGACCAGGGCGCTGCCGGTCACGAATGAGGACTCGTCCGAAGCCAGGAACAGCGCCGAGTAGGCAATCTCGCGCGGCTCTGCCAGCCGGCCCATCACCCGGTTGAGCTCGTTGAGCCCGCGCAGGTAGGCGTCGGGGTCCGCCGCGTTGGCGATGTTGCGCCGCATCCGCGGCGTGTCCGTCGCGCCCGGGCAGATGCAGTTCACCCGGATGGCCGGCCCGTAGTCCAGCGCCATTTGCTTGGTGAGCAGCAGCACGCCGGCCTTCGACGCACAGTAGGCCGGGTAGCGCGGCGACGCCAGCAGGGCGAACGTCGAGCTGGTGTTGATGATGTTGCCGCTGCCTTGGGCCAGGAACCGCGGCAGCGCCGCTTTGCAACACAGGAACACGCTCTTGAGGTTGGTGTCCATTACGAAGTCCCACTCACTCTCCTCGAGCTCGTGGACGGGCTTGCGGACCCCCGTGCCCGCCACGTTGAATAGGATGTCGATCCGCCCGAAGCGCTCCACTGCCCGCGCCACGATGCGCTCTGCATCCGCCGCGAGCCGCACGTCCGCCTGGCACGACTCGGCCTCGCCACCCGCCTCGCGGATCCGCGCCGCCGTCCGCTCCGCGTCCTCCGCTACCAGGTCCGCGCTCAGCACCCGCGCCCCCTCCTCCGCGAACAGCACCGCGCTGGCCTCGCCGATGCCATTCCCGGCTCCCGTAATCACCGCGACCTTGTTGGCTAGCCTCATAAAAACGCTTCTCCTGGCCCACACGGACGTGGGCTCCCAGTCGGTAGGGTAGCCTAAGCTCGCTTTGGCTGGCGCGTTTTGTCGCGGCCGTAAGACGGGTTGTTCCCATCGAGTGGGGAAAGTAGAGTAAGGGTGTGACGTATGAATTGTGGGACATGGAGGCCCGCTCGATTGTCGAGGCCTTCGATACGGAAGCGGCTGCCCTTGCTGCGATTCGGCAGGCGGCCGCGACTCACGGCCGTGCGTATGCCGCGACATACGCACTGGTCAGCGATGACCCGGACGGTGAATCGCGTACCATCCTCGCGGCGCGAAACTCGTGAATCGAGCTTTCAAGCTGGCATCTAACGCCGCCTAGGTCACGCGCTCTCCTTCAGTCCCACAAATACGCCGCCGCGCCCCCTGCCGCGGACGAGCACATCCGACAGCCAGTCGGCGATGTAATCGTGAGCCAGGATGCGGTTGTCGTTCTGGCAGTGCATCGCGCCGGTTTCCGCTTCGGTGAACACCTTCAGTTCCTTGTGCGCCGAGCCGGCGGCCTCGTACAGCGCATACGCCTCCGAAACCGGCAGCTGAGCGTCCTGCTCCCCGTGCAGGATGAGGAAGGGGCAGCGGATCCGCGAAGCCACGCCCTCTAGCTTCCAGGGCGTCAGCTTGTCCGCTAGGTCGTCGGGGCTGGACGCGCCCATCACGAACATGGCGTGCGACGGCGGAGTCGAGACGGCGCCTTGCGGCTTCTCGCGTCTCCGTGACTGGGCCGCGCCGTAGTCCCACACGGCGCCCCAGGCAACGGCCGCGGCCAGCCTGTGCTCGAAGGCTGCTACACGGGACACCCGGTAGCCGCCCATGCTCACGCCGCAGGCGGCAATCCGTTCCGGATCGACATCCCGCCGGCTCTGCAGGTAGTCGACCGCCGCCTTGCCCGGCACCTCTTCGTCGTAGCGGTTGACCATGCCCCGGAACAGCACCGCCTCGCCCATGCCCGGCCAGTCCACCAGCAGCGAGCTGAAGCCGCGCTTGCCCAGGTCGAGGGCGAAGTCCAGGCCCTGCTCCTTGGTGCTGTCCCAGCCTGGCAGGTACAGCACCGCCGGCTTGCGCTCTCCGCCGCTGGCAGCCGGCACGAACCAGGCGGGGTAGGAGCTGCCTTCGTATGGCACCTCCACGCGCTCGATCGCCGGCTCGAACAGCTCGGCTGCCCGCCCGAACGCCTCCAGCGAACGCTTGTGGCCCGCCAGCCGGCGCGAGTCCGTGTGCTCCATGAAACTGACGGCCCACTGCCAGTAGGAACAGGCGCGCAACAGGCTGCCGCGGGCGCTGACCGCGTGGCCGTCGCCGGCTTCCTGGCAGCCCCGCTGCCACACCAGGTCGCCCAGCCCGCTCCAGACCGAGAACCAGGCCTCGCCGTCGTAACTGTCGGCGGCCGGCGCCAGCTCGGTTGCGGCCTTGAACACTTCGCCCGGCGAGCCGCCGGTGTAGAGGATGCGCAGGATCGCCTGCGACCACATGTAGTTGTTCGGGAAGAAGCGGAACATGGGCGCCACTATATACTCAGCCCCGCCATGCCGGTCATCGACGCGGATACCCACGTTGACGAAACCGAAGACACCTGGGAGTACCTGCAGCCCGACGAGCAGTCGCTCAAGCCGTCGACGCAAATCCCTACCAACCCCGACCCGTCCCGTCCGCCCAGCCGCTACTGGCTGATCGACGGCAAGCGCCAGCTACGCTTCATTCGCGACGACAAATCGACAGGCACCACCGTGCAGGCTCGCGATCTGCTCGACGTACAGGCTCGCCTGCGTCAGATGGACGAGCTGGAGGTCGACATCCAGGTCATCTACCCCACGTTGTTCCTGACCGAGTTCACCGAGCGGCCGGAGATCGACCTGGCTCTCCGCCGCGGCTACAACCGCTGGCTGGCCGACCGCTGCGACACGTCCGGCGGCCGCCTGCGCTGGGTCTGCCTGCCACCCACCATGAACATGGACAAGGCGCTGGAGGAGCTGCGTTTCGCCAGGGATCACGGCGCCTGCGGCGTCATCAAGAAGGGGGACCGCGAGGCCGGCAAATGGCTCAACGACCCGTACTTCTTCCCGCTGTACGAAGAGGCGCAGAAGCTGGACATGCCGCTGTGCTTCCACCTCGGCTCGGGCACGCCCGACTACTCGCCGGCGCGCGAATTCTCCGCCAGCCGCTACCTGCGCACCCGCCTGCCTGTCCTCCACGGCTTCCACTCCCTGCTGGTTCACGGCGTGCCGGACCAGTTCCCCAAGCTCCGATTCGGCTTCGTGGAGACCGGCGCCTCCTGGGTGCCGGCCGTGCTTTACGACGTGCAGCGCACGCTCCGCCACGCCAAGGAGACGGCGGGCACGTCGAACATCAGCGTGGCCAACGCCCCCGGAGAGCTGGCCAGCGACGCCGTCCGCCAGAACCGGCTGTACATGACCTGCCACTCAGACGAGGACCTGCCCTATCTCATCAAGAACACGGGCGAGGACAACCTCATGATGGGCTCCGACTACACCCACAGCGATCCCGGCTCGGAATGGGACTTCAAGCGCTCGCTCCAGGCCCGCGCCGACCGCGGCGAGATCCCTCAGTCTGCCGTCCTCAAGATCACCTACGACAACGCCAAGGCGTTCTACGGCCTGTAGGTTGGCCACTCCCCTAGCCGGCATTCGAGTCGTTGAGCTCGCCAGCTACATCACCGGGCCATTCGCCGGGCAAATGCTGGCCGACCTGGGCGCCGACGTCATCAAGATCGAGCCGCCCAAGCTGGGCGATCCGTTCCGCACCGCCAGCGGCTACGCGCCCCAGTTCGTTGGCCACAACCACGGCAAGCGCAGCCTCACCCTCGACCTGAAGGCGCCCGGCGCCCTGGACGTCTTCGATCGCCTCGTCGCCACCGCCGACGTGCTCTTGGAGAACTTCCGCCCCGGCGTGGCCGAGCGCTTGGGCATCGGTTACGAGCGTGTCCGCGAGCTGAGCCCACGCATCGTCTACTGCTCCATCTCCGGCTTCGGCGACGATGGCCCGTATGTGGACCGGCCGTCCTACAACGAGATCGGGCACGCGCTCAGCGGCCTCTGGAGCCAGACCGTGAGCGGCGAGAGCCTCAGGCCGCCCGGTCCCGCCTTCTCCGATCCCCTCACCGGTGTGTTCGCCCTGCACTGTGTCCTCACGGCGCTGTTCGTCCGCGAGCGCACCGGCCAGGGCCAGCGAGTGGCGACCAGCATGCTCGAAGCCACCATGGGCTTCATGGCCGAGGAGTACTGCAGCTGGTTCGGCCGCGGCCACGTCGTCTCCCAGCGACCCCAGCATTCGCAGGCCTACGGCTTCTGGTGCTCAGACGGCCTGGCCCTCGGCATCCACCTGTCCTCACCCCCCAAGTTCTGGGAGGGCTTGGTCCGCGGCCTCGGCCGCGACGATCTGCTGGCCGACCCACGCTTTGCCACCACCGCCCAGCGCATCGAGCACTACGACCAAGTCCACGAGGAGCTCGCGCCGGTCTTCGCCACCCGCCCCCGCGAAGATTGGCTGGAGCGCCTGCGAGCCGCCGACGTGCCCGTCGCTCCGATCTACACCGTCGACCAGGCGCTGCAAGACCCCCAGGTCCGGCACCTGGGCCTGGAGCAGGTCGTCGAGCACCCGCAAAAGGGCCCCGTCCATTGGCTGCGTTTCCCGGCCCGCTTCGCCGCCACCCCTACCGAAACCCCCGGCCCGCCGCCCACGCTTGGCGAACAGACCGGCCAGATACTGAAAGAGCTCGGCTTCACCGCCGCCGACATGGAACGCCTGAAAGCAGCCGAAGCCATCTAATCCCTTACCATCGTTCACCTATGGTCCGATTTGCCCTGTTCGATTGGCTCGACGAGTCCGGCCGGGGTTTCGGCGAGACCTACGAAGAGCGCTTGCGGATGCTCGAGTATGCCGACCAGGCCGGCTTCTACTGCTACCACCTGGCCGAGCACCACGGCACATCCCTGTCGACGGTGCCTTCGCCGAACCTGTTCCTGGCCTCGGTCGCCCAGCGCACCAAGAACATCCGGCTGGGCCCCCTGGGCTATGTCCTGCCGGCCTACAACCCGCTGCGGCTGCTGGAGGAAGTGTGCATGCTGGACCAGCTCAGCGGCGGGCGGCTGGAGCTGGGCGTCAGCCGCGGCTCGTCGCCTCACGAGGGCCTGCGCTTCGGCATCGAGCGCGAGGATTCCCGTGCCGTCTTCCTCGAGGCGCTGGACATCATGCTGATGGGCTTCACCAGCGGCGAGCTGACCTACCACGGCAAGTACTTCCAGTACGACGGCATTCGCACCAGACAGCGGCCTCGGCAGCAGCCCTACCCGCCGCTGTGGTATCCGACCACGAGCTTGGAATCGATCCCCTGGCTGGCGGCGCAGGGCTTCAGCACCATCTTCTCGGTAAGCCTTTCCGGTTTCGACGAGGTCGCGAGCCGGCTGCGCCTCTATCGCCAGGAGTACGACAAGCACCGCGCCGATCCCGGGCGCCTCAACGGCCACGTCGCCGAGCCCAACTACGGCTTCTCCATGCACGTCCACGTCGCCGATACGGACGAGCAGGCCCTCGCCCAGGCCAAGCCGGCCTACGCCGTGTTCTGGGACAACTTCACCCGCCGCTACTTCGAGCGCGGCGATATGAAGCACGCGGGCCGAGGCGACTTCGGCGTCGAGTTGGCCGAAGGTAAGCTGCTGATCGGCTCGCCTGAGACGGTCCGGGAAAAGCTGGCCGGCTACCTCGATCGCTCAGGAGCGAACTACTTCATCGGCGCCTTCTCCTGGGGCGACCTCACGCCTCGGCACATCCACCGCTCGCTGGAGCTGTTCAGCCAGGAAGTGATCCCGGCCCTTACGCCGGTAGCCGCATAATCATCAACCGACACCACACGCAGGAGCAGGCTCATGTACAAGAACGTTAAGGTCCTGGACGTCCACGGCCACGTCACGACGCCCCCCGATTACTTCGCCCACGCCGCGTCTCTCATGGCCGCCAACGGCCCGGATCGCAAGCTGAACATCCCGGACGAGCTCATGAAGGAGGCCCAGCAGCGTCACCTCAAGCAGCTCGACGACCGCCAGGTCGACGTCCAGCTCATCGGGCCGCGGCCGTACGCCAACTTCATGTGGGCGCGGGCCGGGATTCAAGCCGCCTGGTGTCGCACCACTAACGACGTCATCGCGCAAGCCTGCCGGCTGCATCCCGACCGCCTGCTGGGCATGGCGCAGCTGCCGCAGAACGCCCAGCGCGATATGAGCCACTGCGTGCCCGAGCTGGAGCGCTGTGTAAAGGAGTACGGCTTCGTCGGCGCCTACATCAACCCCGACCCGGACGGCATGCGCGCCGCGCCCGGCCTGAACGACCCCTACTGGTACCCGATCTACGAGAAGGCCCAGCAGCTCGACATCCCGCTGATGGTCCACCCCGCCGGCTCGCGCGACCCGCGCGTCGAGGCCCTCAACGCCAACTACCAGATCAACAACGTCCTCGAGGAGTACCTCGCCACCCAGCTCCTGAGCCGCACTGACGTGTTCGACAAGTTCCCCAACCTCAAGGTCGTCGTCTGCCATTGCGGCGGCTCGCTCGACCGTTGGATCAAGACCGATCCGCACATGGGCCAGCGCGACACCAGCAAGAACCTGTTCTTCGACACCTGCGCCCACGACGTGTCCTTCCTGCGAGCCGCGTTCGAGCAGCGCGGCGTCAGCCAGATGCTGTTCGGCACCGAAGTGCCTGGTTCCGGCGGCGCTCCGCGCCCCGAGAATGGCCGCCCGGCCGACGACCTGCTGCCCGTCATCGACAAGCTGGAGATCCTGTCCGACCAGGACAAGGTCAACGTCTTCCACGAGAACCCCAAGAGGGTCTTCCCTCGAATGGGCAAGGTCTAACCGTGGCGGGCGCGCTGGACGGCAAGGTCGCCGTCATCACCGGCTCGGCCAAAGGCATCGGCCGAGCGGTGGCCCTGGCCTACGCTCGCGAAGGCGCCAAGGTCGCGCTGGCCGATGTTGACGAGTCCCGGCTCAACGCCGTTGCCGCCGAGATCGGCGCCGCGGCTCTGCCGGTGGTCACCGACGTGCGCTCCGAGGACTCGGTCAAGCAGCTCATGGCCCGCACCGCCGAACAGTTCGGTGGCATCGACATAATGGTCAACGACGCCGGCATCGTGCCCCACTTCCAGTGGGGCGTGCCGAAATGGCCGCGCATCCGCGACATGGAACAGTCCTTCTGGGACCGCGTGCTGGACACCAACCTGGGCGGCACGTATCTCTGCACCAAGCACGCTCTGCCCTACCTCGAGCAGCGCCGCGGCCACGTCATCAATCTCCACGGCGGCGGTGGCGCGCTTTCCTGCGCGTACAGCGTCACCAAAGACGCCATCCGCACTTTCACCCGTTTCGTGGCCATGGAGGAGCAGGACGTGTGCATCGTCTGCATCTCGCCGCAAGGCGCAATCGCCACTGAGGACGCGCCCGAGGAAGCCCGCCAGCGCCTGCCCGCTCCCGACAGCGTCGTGCCCGCCTTTATCCTCGCCGCCCAGGCCGGCATGGACCTCCACGGCAAAACGGTCCGCCTCAAAGACGGCGCCCTGGAGGTCATGGACTAGCTCCCAACTGTCCCCTCTCCCGCCGCGGCGGGAGAGGGCCAGGGTGAGCGAGCCCTACACGTCCGTCGGTTCAACCTCGAACGTATTCAAGGTCGCCGCCAGGAAGGCGTAATACCCGATGGTTCCCACCAATTCGACGAGGCCTTGGCTGCTCAGTCGCTGCTGCGCCTCGGCGAAGGTTGGCGCGCTGACGCGGTGCCGCTCGATGACCTGCTGCACGAAGTCGAACAGCCAGCCATCCTCCTCGGGCCTGCGCTTTTCATGGATAGCGGCCAGCACGGCCGCCGAGACGCCGGCCTCGGCAGCCTGGGTCTTGTGCGCCGAATATTCGTAGCCGCAGTCGAGCAGCCGGGCCGTGACCAGCGCCGCCAGCTCGCGGACATGCGCCGGAAGCGTGGCCTCGCTCTCGAAGCGGACGTAGGTCCCCAGGTGCGCCGCCCGCCCGGCCAGCTCCGGGCTGTGCAGCATCACCTTGAATGGCCCTCGGACGGTTCCGCGGCTGGCGACAATGTCGTCCCAGCAGTGCCGTTGAGCCTCGGGCAGTTGATCGCGATCGGTGACGTCAGAAATGCGTGACATGGCTGTATTTTCGCCTGCTTGGCCTATCCTTGCCTATGCAATCACCGGGTAGGAGACCGCGATGTCCGTGGATGAAGAGCCTCTCGACAGCGCCACCGAGTGGGTCGCCGAGCACACCCGCCGCTATGTGGAGACCAACGGCCAGGACGGCCATCTCTGGCGGGGTGTCCCCACGCTGGTCCTGACCACGAAAGGCCGCCGCTCCGGCCGCGCTCGCCGCAATGCCTTGATCTACGGCCGCGATGGCGACAAGTACGTCGTCGTCGCCTCCAAAGGCGGCGCCGACGTGCACCCGCTGTGGTATCTCAACCTGACCGCCGACCCCGAGGTGCGTCTGCAGGTTGGGGCGGACAAGCTCGGCGCCCGCGCCCGCACGGCCTCCCCCGACGAGAAGGCCCGCCTGTGGCCGGTCATGACCGCCGTCTGGCCCGCCTACGACGACTACAAGGCCAAGACCAGCCGGGACATCCCGGTGGTGATCCTGGAGCCGTCTGCGTAGGGCTACCGCCGCCCCAGGTCGACGATGATCTCGCCCTGCGACACCAGCGTCTCCTTGAACAGCAGCCGATAGCCCTGCCCTACGGGCACGTCGTAGGCCAGGGCGCCGTCGAGCGTTTCGCCTGGCCGGATCGTGCCGTCGGGCGGCCTCGGCGCGCCGGGTACGCTCGTTTTGTCGTACACCCGCCCGTTCGCATCCTGCAGCTCGAAGTTGGATGCGCTGGAGACGGTCAGCGCATCGCCGCCCGCGGCCAGCGAGTTGTGGATCTGCACGTTGATGACCATGAACTCGCCCGCGCGCGGCTTGGTGACGGCAGGCCCGCTGCTGTTGTAGGGCGCCACCACGCTCGTGACTCCGAACAACACGCCGTTTGAGTCGACCGCGTCGCCGGCTTCAATGGTCAGGATGCCGTTGCTCTCGTCTACGCGGGGGCCCAGCGGCAGCCGTCCGGCGCCGCCCGGTCCGGCAATGGGCGGCGCCGAGCCCTGATCCGTGAG
>DAIUFO010000043.1:0-2009 GCA_036844545.1 Chloroflexota bacterium | reverse complement strand
GGGGGGGGGGCGGGGGGGAGCCGGTAATCACCGTCGTCGGCGTGCTCTTAGGGCCGTGCGTGGACAGGTAGATGCCGCCCACGCACACCAGCGTGATGAAAATGACGGCGATAGGAAGTGCCGTGCGCCGGTCCATCGCCCCAATTATCCCGAACGAAAAGACTCGCTGGCCGGTAGTATATGGCCCATGGCTTACGTTGGAGCACCCGTTCGACGCCGCGAAGATGAGCGGCTCATCACCGGCCACGGCCAGTATGCGGACGACGTGCCGATGCAAGGCGCGCTGCACGCCGCCTTCGTGCGCAGCCCGCACGCCCACGCCCGCATAGTCAGGATCGACGCCTCCAAGGCCCTGGGCCTGCCGGGCGTCAGCGCCGTCATCACCGGCGAGGACATCCCCGCCGGAGGCCCCGATCCGCGCGCCCTGGGCGTACCGCTGCCGCCCGACCATCCGGATTTCCACGTTGCCCGCTGGCGTGCGCTGGCGGTCGGCAAGGTGTTGTACGTGGGTGAGCCCCTCGCCGTCGTGCTGGCCGATGAGGCCTACGCTGCCCGCGACGCCGCCGAGCTGGTTGAGGTGGAGTACGAGCCGCTGCCCGCGGTCTCCGACCCGGCGGGCGCGCTGGATGCCGGGGCCGCGCTCCTGCATGACCACCTCGACAGCAACTTGGCGTTCAAGTACACCATGGGCTCACCCGACATCGACGAGGCGCTGAAGCAGGCGGACGAGACCGTGACTGTGAGCATCAAGCAGAGCCGGCTGGTGGGCATGGCCATGGAGCCGCGCGCCACCGTAGCCCAATACGACGGCTACACGGATGGGTTGACGGTATGGACCGCCACCCAAGCGCCGCATTTCCAGATGCACGCGCTGGCGGGGCTGCTGAGTATCCCCGAGAACAAGATCCGCGTCATCACCCGCGACATGGGCGGCGGCTTCGGCCTGAAGGCTGTGTTGTACGGCGACGAGGTGACGATCGTCTACCTGGCCTGGCAGCGCAAATGCGCCATCCGTTGGGCCGAGACGCGCAGCGAGAGCTTCCAGGCCATGGCCCAGGGCCGCGGCCTGCATTCGGACGTGACCCTGGGCATCAACCGCGATGGCACCCTGGTGGCCATGCGCGTGGACATCTTGACGGACATTGGCGCCCACATCCCGCCCAATGGAGCCATCCCGGCCCTCATGGCCTCCGTGCTGGCGGCCGGAGTCTACAAGACACCCAAGGTGGTTGCCAACGTCACCGGTGTCTACACCAATCGCCCGCCGACGTCTCCGTACCGTGGAGCCGGCCGTCCGGAAGCCATTTACTCGCTGGAGCGCGCCCTCGACCTGGCGGCCCGCAAGATCGGCATGGATCCGGCTGAAGTGCGGCGCCGCAACTACATCGGCCCCGAGCAGTTCCCTTACACCACGCCGACCAACTCCACCTACGACGTGGGTGAGTATCGGGCTGCACTCGAGAAGGCGCTGGAAGCCGTCGAATACGACAAGCTCCGCCAAGACCAGGCTCGCCTCCGGACCGAGGGCCGGTACATCGGCATCGGCATCAGCTCCTTCGTCGACAGCTCCGCGGCGATGGGCTGGGAGACCGGCACGGTGCGGGTCGATCGCAGCGGCAAGGTGACCCTGCTCACCGGCTCGTCGTCGCACGGCCAGGGCCATGACACCACCTTCTCCCAGATCGTGGCCGACGTGCTCACTGTGGACATCGACGACGTGCAGGTGATCCACGGCGACACCGCTGTCGTGCCGGTCGGCGTGGGCACCTTCGGCAGCCGCTCGGCGGCGCTGGGCGGCTCCTCGGCGATGCGCGCCGCGGAGCGAGTCAAGGACAAGATGCGGCGCATCGCCGCCAACCTGCTCGAGGCCGGGCCGGACGACGTCGAGCTCGCGGACGGCAAGTTCTTTGTGGCCGGCACGCCCGCCAAGGCCATCCCCTTTGCCGGCGTCGCCGGCGCCAGCTATTTCGGTCAGGGTCTCGGCCCAGACCTGGCTCCCGGTCTCGAAG
>DAIUFO010000042.1:0-16576 GCA_036844545.1 Chloroflexota bacterium | reverse complement strand
CCCGCGAGCGCAACCCCAAGCTGTCGGAGGCCGTGCAGGATGTGCTGCTGAAGGGTCTGGCCAAGGAGCCAGCGGACCGCTACCGGACGGCGGGCGAGATGGTTAGGGCACTCGAGCTAGACGCCCGAGCTCTTCTCTCGCATCCCCCGCAGAATCTTCTCCGGCGTGATTGGCAGGTCGTAGATGCGCACGCCGACGGCGTCGAAGATGGCGTTGCCGATGGCCGCCGGTACCGGGGCGGTGGTCCCCTCGCCTAGTCCATGAGGCTCGGCGAGACCGGCCGGATGCTCCAGCAACGCGCTGTCGTAGTGGTCCGGCATGTCCTTGAAGGACGGGATCATGTAGTCCGACAGGTTTGGGTTGGACAGCAGGCCGCCGTCGTAGACCATCTCCTCCAGCAGCGACTGGCCCACGCCGAAGGCCACGTTGCCCTCCATCTGCAGTGAGGCCAGCGTGGGGTTGATCACTTTGCCGGCATAGGACGCCACCCGGAGGCGCGGGATGCGCACCTGCCCGGTCTCGGTGTCCACCTCGACCTCCGCCGCGGCGGTGCATTGGTGCATGTGGCAGGTGGCGATACCCAGGCCGGTGTCGGGATCGAGCTGGCCCGCGGTCTTGAACGTGCCGCTGCCGAGGATGTTGCCCGCCCTCGCCCCGCGGATGACGTCGGCGTAGTTCAGGGCCTTCTCGGGCGTGCCGCGCACGTAGGCGCGGCCGTCCTCCAGCACGACATCCTCCGGCGCTGCCTCCAGCAGCTCGGCCGCCATCTCCCCCAGCTGCTCGCGGACGTCTTGGGCCGCGCGGCCGACCGCCGTGCCCATCATGTACGTCGAGCGGCTGGAGGAGGTGGTTTGATCCCACGGCACCACGTCCGTGTCGGCGAAGCTGACGTGAACACGCTCAAACGGCAGCCGCAGCTCGTCGGCGGCCATCTGGGCCAGGACGGTCCGCGAACCCTGGCCGATCTCCGTCGTGGCCGTCAGCACCGTGGCCGAGCCGTCTTCGCTGAGCTTGATCGAGGCTGTCGACGTCGACGGCGTGATCGTGCCCTTGTAGGTGCAGGCGATGCCGCGGCCACGCACCACCCCGCCGAGTTCCCTCACCCTAGCCCTCGCCCGCCGCGGCGGGAGAGGGGACCAACCTACCGCTTCGGCGACCGATTCCAGCAGCTCGGGATAGTGCAGGTCGTCGAACACCTGGTTCGTAGGCGAGGGGTCGCCGCTGCGCATCACGTTGCGCAGCCGGATCTCCAGCGGATCGATGCCCAGCGCGTGGGCGATCTTGTCCAAATGGGATTCGTAGGCCCAGGCTACCTGCGGGATGGAATAGCCGCGGAAGCCGCCTGAGGGCGTGGTGTTGGTGTACACCGCGTACGAGTCGACGGCGAGGTGTGGGATGTTGTAGGGCCCGGGTGAGCCGTAGCCGCCGTTCTTGATCAGCCGCGGGCTCACGTCCGCGTAGGCGCCCGCGCCCCACAGGATGTGGATTTGCCGAGCCACCATCCGCCCATCGCGCTTCACGCCCGTCCGGATCGTCGTCAGCGAGGCGTGCCGGGTGATGGTGTAGAACTCCTCTGCCCGGGTGAGCGCCACGTGAACCGGCCGCCCGCCGGCTTTCCAGCTCAGCGCCGCCACCAGCGGCTCGTGCCGCGGGTAGGTCTTGCCGCCGTAGGCTCCGCCGATGTTGTGGACGATAACCCGCACCTTCGACTTGGGCACGCGCAGCGTCTCGGCCACCTGGAACTGCGTGGTGTAGGGGCTGGCGGCGGTGGACCACAGGGTCACATGGTCGCCGTCGATGCGGGCTAGCGTGATGTGCGGCTCCAGCGAGACGTGCTGCTGGTGCGGCGTCCGGAAGGTGTCCTCGAACACCTCGTCGGCCTCGTTGAAGCCCTCCTCGACGTCGCCTCGCCGCAGGCGGTAGTAGTTGAAGATGTTCTTGCCGGCCTCAGTGTTCAGGACTATGTCCGGGTAGGTCAGGAAGTCGCGCCTGGCGATGCTGTCGTGGATCGCGGGCGCGTCCGCGGCGATGGCCTGGTCCGGCGTGATCGATGCCGGCAGCTCCTCGTACTCCACTTCGATGAGGTCGATCGCTTCCTGGGCCGTGTCCTCGTCGACCGCCGCGACCGCCGCCACCGGCTCGCCGTGGAAGCGCACCTTGTCGATGGCTACCAATGGCCGGTCCGGCAGCACCGGCCCGTAGTGGGAATTGATCGACGTACCGTCCAAGTCCGCGCCCGTCAGCACCGCGACCACGCCCCTGAGCTGGCTGGCCTTGCTGGCGTCGAGCTTGAGGATGCGCGCGTGCGCATGCGGGCTTCGCAAAATCTTGCCGTGCAGCATGCCTGGCACCTCGAAGTTGCCGGCGAACGTGACCGTGCCCTTCACCCGCTCCGCCCCGTCGGGCATGAGCAGCGGCTGGCCTACCGCCGACATGCCATGACCTCCCCTCGCCCGCCGCGGGCGGGCGAGGGGACTGGCCGTACCATTCGGCCGTGCGCCTCTCCCACAAGCTGCCCATCTTCCACCATCACCTGCCCCCGAACGACGGTGGCAACGGCTAGCCCCCGCCCGCGCCAGCCGTCAAAAGGAGTGACGTGATTGCGGCTATGCAGCTTGTTGGCGTCCAGCACCCACTCCAGCTTTAGGTCCACGATGGCCACGTCACCGTCGAAGCCCGGCGCGAGTTGGCCCTTGGTAGACATGTCCCAAGCGCCGGCCACGTTGGTCGAGGATGCGCGCACGAACTGGGGCAGCGTCATCTTGCCGGCGTTCACGGCTTCGGACAGGAACAGCTGGACGCTGGTCTCCACCCCCACGAAGCCCGAGACCGCTTGCCAGATGTCCTCGTGCAGCTTCTCCTCTGGCGTGTGCGGCGAATGGTCGGTGGCGATGCAGTCCACGTCACCACGGACCAGGCCGTCGAGCAGGGCAGAGCCGCCGTCGCGCACCGGCGGGTTCATGCGCGTCACCGAGCCCACGCGCTCGTAGATGTCGCTCGGCAGGAAGCAGTAGTGCGGCCCGGTCTCGCAGGTCACGTCCACGCCGCGCCGGCGCCAATCGAGCAGCATTCGCAGGCCTTCGGGCGAGCTCAGGTGAAAGACGTGGACCTTGCAGCCGGTCTCCTGGCCGAACAAGCACAGCCGTTGAATGGCCTCCACCTCGCACACTGCCGGCCGGCTGTCCAAGTGGGCCCGGGCATCGGTCCGGCCAGCCGCCTTCAGCTTGCGGATGTAGTGCTGCATGATGGCGTTGTTCTCGGCGTGGAAGCCGGCCCGCAGTCCGATTGAGCTGATGAGCGACAGCTCCTCGAACAGCATGCCGTCGTCAGGCGCGGGGATGTTGCCGGTGGTCTCGCCCAAGTAGCACTTGTAGCCGACCACGCCTGCCTCTGCCATCGGCAGCAGCTCGTCGATGTTGTCCTGCGCCAGCAGGCCGTAGATGCCGAAGTCCACGTAGGCGTGCGCCTCGGCCAGGCGCTGTTTCTCGCGCACCAGCTCGGCCGTGGCCGTCGGCGGCCGGGTGTTGGGCATGTCGCATACGCAGGTCACGCCGCCCATGGCTGCCGCCAGCGTGCCGGTGCCGAAGTCCTCCTTGTACGTCAGCCCCGGTTCGCGGAAATGGACGTGGTCGTCGATGACGCCCGGCAGGATGTAGTTGCCCTTGGCATCCAGCCGCCGCCGCGCGCTGGGCAGGGTGGCGTCGCGGCCGATCTCCACGATGAGGCCCTGGTCGATGGCGACCCCCGTGCCCGGCAGTTCGCTTTCGGCGGTGACAAGCGTGCCGTTGTTGATGACGAGGTCTACGTCAGGCAGTGGGTGCCCTCACCCTAGCCCTCTCCCGCCGCGGCGGGCGAGGGGACAATCCCGTTTCTCATATCCAGCCACTCACTACCCGGATGCTTGCAGCCGTTTGGCGGCGTCGAGGACGGCGTCGAGGATCTTGAGGTAGCTGCCACAGCGGCAGAGGTTGCCGGCCAGGTATTCCTTGATCTCGTCCGCCGTCGGGTTGGGGTTGTCTTCCAGGAGCGCCTTGGTTGTCAGGATGAAGCCCGGCGTGCAGTATGAGCACTGGAAGGCGGTGTTGTCCACGAACGCCTGCTGGATGGGGTGGAGCTTGTCCTGCCCCAGCGCTTCGACTGTGATGATGTCCTTGCCCGCGGCCAGCGGCGCCAGCAGCAGGCACGAGCTGATTGGCTTGCCGTCGATGAGCACCGTGCAGGCGCCGCACATGCCGATGCCGCAGCCCTCGCGCACCGAGAACAGCTTGAAGTCTTTGCGCAGCACGTCCAGCAGGGTGTGGTGAGTGTGCACCGCCACCTCCTGCTCCCAGCCGTTGACCTTGAGAGTGACCAGCTTTTTCATACTGACTCCCGGCTCCCGACTCCCGACTCCCGCGCCTTGAGTGCCCGCAGGATCTTCTCCGGCGTGAGCGGTAAATCCGTGATGCGTACGCCGACGGCGTTGTAGACCGCGTTGGCCACGGCCGGCATGACCGGCGGCACCGACGTCTCGCCGATGCCGTGGACCTCGCCCGCGTCCGAGTGCACGATAGCCGCCACCGTCAGGCTGGCAGGCACGTCTTCGAACGAGGGGATCATGTAGTCGGACAGGTTCGGGTTGGTGAGCTGGCCCCCGTCGTAGATCATCTCTTCGAACAGGCTCTGGCCCACGCCGAACAGCGTGCTGCCCTCAATCTGCAGCTCGCACAGTCGCGGGTTAACCACCCGGCCGGCGAAGCAGGACGAGTGGAATTTGAGGATCTCGACCTTGCCGGTCTCGGTGTCCACCTCCACCTCACAGGCGCCGGCGGCGTGGTGCCAGTGCACCGAGCCGATGCCCTGGCCCGTCTCCGGGTCGAGCCCGCCGCTGGTGGCGAACGTAGCGTTGCCCAGGATGTTCCCGACCCGAGACTTGCGGATCACGTCGGTGTAACTCAGACTGCGGCTGCTGTCCTTGACCCAGACGCGCCCCTCGCGGATTTCCAGGTCCTCGGCCGCGATCTCGAGCTGGTCGGCAGCGATCGCCTTCAGCTGCTGGGTGGCGTCGTTGACCGCCATTGCCACTGCCGTGCCCATCGAGTAGGTCGTCCGGCTGGAGCTTGTCTGCTGGTCGTAGGGCGTGCTGTCGGTGTCCGGTTCCGACACGCTGATCGACTCGAACGGCAGCTCCGCCGCCTCGGCGGCGAGCTGGGCCAGCGCCGTCTTGGCGCCCTGGCCCATCTCCACCGACGATGTCAGCACGTTCAGCGAGCCGTCCTCGTTCAGCTTGCACGAAGCGCTGCTCGTAGACGGAGTGACGGAGCCCTTGATCACGCAGGTGATCGCCTTGCCTCGCCGCTTGGTCCCTAGTTCAGAACTCTTCTGCCACCAGGCTTCCTTGCCGTCCTGCCAGCCGATGGCCTTCTTGGCGTCGTCCAGCAACAGGCCCCGGTAGTGCATGTCGTGCACCGTCTCGCCGGTGGCGAACGTGTCGCCATCGCGCAGGACGTTGAACTCGCGGTACTCCAGCGGGTCGCGGCCCAGCGCCTCGGCGATCATGTCCATCTGGCTCTCGTAGGCCCAGGCCGCCTGTGACACGCCGTAGCCGCGGAAGGCCCCGGCCGGCACGATGTTGGTGTAGATCGCATAGGAGTCCACCCACACGTTCGGCACCCGGTAGGGGCCGGTCGTGGCGTAGCCGCCGTTCTTGATGAGGCGGGGGCTGATGTCGGAGTAGGCGCCGGCATTGAACCAGCAGGTCGCTTTGCGGGCGATGATGTGCCCCTCTTTG
The DNA here is from genome assembly GCA_036844545.1 of Chloroflexota bacterium. Taxonomy (GTDB): domain Bacteria; phylum Chloroflexota; class JAJPGV01; order JAJPGV01; family JAJPGV01; genus DATGVV01. The sequence continues at coordinate 10,806 of DAIUFO010000042.1, read as the reverse complement.
TCGATGCCCGTCTTGAGCGTGATCACCGCCTGGTGCTTGCTGACGGTGAGGAAGTCCTCCTCGCGCCGCAGCACGATCTTGACCGGCCGCTTGGCCTTCCAGGCCAGGACCGACACCAGCGGCTCGATCTTGGGGTAGCACTTCGAGCCGTAGGCCCCGCCCAGCGTGTGAACGATGATCCGCACCTGCGACAGCGGCACCTGGAACACGTCGGCTATCTGCGCCCGAATGACATGCGGCGTTTGGGTGCCACTCCAGATGGTGATGCGCCCCGCTTCGACCTGGGCCATGGTGACGTGCGGCTCCAGCGGCACATGCTGCACCGGCGGACAGCGGAACGTGTGCTCGAAAATCTGGTCCGCCTGCGCGAAGCCAGCGTCCACGTCGCCCTTGCGCAGCTTGAAATGGTTCAGGACGTTGCTGCCCTCGCCGGGGTTGAAGACGATGTCGGCGAAGGTCGCGCCGCGCTGCGGCGGGAAGCTCTCGTGCAGGATTGGCGCGCCAGGCTCGATCGCCTTCTCCGGATCGAACACCCCCGGCAACTCCTCGTACTCGACCTCGATCAGGTCCAGCGCCTCCTGAGCGGCTTCGTCGTCCATGGCCGCCACGGCCGCCACGGCATCGCCTACGAAGCGCACCTTGTCGATGGCCACCACTGGGGTGTCGCGGATGACCGGCCCGAAATAGGGGTACAGCTCCGGGTTGTCGATCAGGTCGTTGCGGCTGAGGACCGCGATCACGCCCGGCACTTTCTCGGCCTTGGAGGTGTCCACGTTCAGCACCCGAGCATGGGCGTGCGGGCTGTGCAGGATGCGCCCTACCAGGCAGCCGGGCAGCTCCGCGTTCAGGACGTAGCTGACCTGCCCGCGAACGCGCTCGATGCCGTCGATGTAGCCGACGTTCTGGCCGACAGGACTAGGCATGGAGCGCCTCCTCGATCGAGCGCCGCACGAACACGGCCGCCATCTGCTTGCGGTACCAGGCCGAGCCACGCATGTCGCTCAGCGGGTCGATGTGCGCGGCGTAGTGATCGGCAATCTGGCGGATGAGGTCCGGCCCCAGCTGCTGGCCGCGCGCCCAGCCTTCGGCCTCGGCGAACTCCTGTGGCGTGCCGGCAACGGCGCCCAAGGTGACGCGCAGTTCGCGGCAGGCGCCGCCCTTCTCAAGGTCCACCCAGGCGCAGGCGCCGATGCAGGGCCGGTCCTCGGACGAGCGCGTGACGTATTTGATGTACGACTGCTTGGCCTGCTTCGACGCTTCCGGCACGATGACCTCGGTCAGCACCTCGTCCGGCTCCAGCGCCGTCTCGTAGAAGTCGCGGAAGAACTCGGTCAGCGGGATCTCGCGCGTGCCGTTCGGCCCCTGCGCCACCGCCCGCGCCCGCAGCGCCACCAGCACGCACGGCGGGTCCGACGCATAGTCGGCCTCGCTCATGTTGCCGCCAACCGTCGCCGCGTGGCGCACGCGCACGTTGGCCACCTTGCCGAAGGTCTCGGCCAGGGTCGGGAAGTGCTCGCGCACCACGGGCGAGGTCTCCGCCTGCCGGATCGTCGCCAGTGCTCCCATCCGCAGCCCCACGCCCGCTTCGTAGCGGATGTCGTCAAGCCCTTCGACGTGTCCCAGCGAAACCAGGTATTCCGGGGAGATCAGCCGGTTCTTGAGCATCAGCACCAACGCCGTGCCGCCGGCGATGAGCTTGGCCTCGTCGCCATGCTGGTGCAGCGCCGAAATAGCCTCAGCAATCGAGCGTGGTTCGAGGATTTCGATATTTGTCACGAGAGACTTATGTTACAGTGCCTCGATGTCGGCCCTAGCTGAACTCTCGCTTCGCGCTTGGTTGGATCAGGTTCGCTCGCTGGGCGAGCTTCGCGACGTTTCGGGTGCTGCCGAAGAGCTGGAGATCGGCACCATCGTCGACATCCTGATGGAGCGCGCCGGCAACCCGGCCGTGCTGTTCGACAACATCCCCGGCCACAAACCCGGCTATCGGGTGCTGGGCAACGTCCTCACGTCGCCGGCCCGTGTGGCCCTCAGCGGCGGCCTGGACCCGTCCATCTCGAAGATCGACCTGGTGAAGGCCTGGCGTGAAGTGAATGCCAGCAGCGCCGTCCTCCCTCACGAGGTCGTGAAAGACGGGCCGATTAAAGAATGTGTCGAGACCGGCTCGCAAGTCGATCTATGTGACTTTCCCGCCCCCCGTTGGCATGAGGAGGACGGTGGGGCCTACATCGGCACCGGCTGTCTGGTGATCCAGAAGGATCCCGACAGCGGCTGGGTCAACTGCGGCGCCTACCGCGTGGAGCGCCACGACGCGCGCACCCTAGGCCTGATGATCACCCAGGGCAAGCACGGCCGCGGCATCATGCAGAAGTACTGGGCGCGAGGCGAGGCTTGCCCGGTGGCCATCTCCTTTGGCCATCACCCTCTGTTCCTGATGGTCGGCGGCATGTCCATCCCCGAAGGCGTGTGCGAGTACGATTTCATCGGCGGCCTGCGCGGCGCGCCACTGCAGGTCGTCGCCGGCGAGCAGACCGGCCTGCCCATTCCCGCCGAGGCCGAGCTGGTGATCGAAGGCGAGATCCCGCCCGACGAGCGCCATGCCGAGGGGCCGTTCGGCGAATGGACCGGTTACTACGCCTCAGGCGAGGGCGAGCAGCCGGTGGTGCACGTCAAGTCCGTCATGCACCGCCGCGATCCCATCAACCTCGGCGTGCTGCCCGGCAAGCCGCCCAACGACAACACCTACTATCGCAATTACCTCGGCAGCGCGCTGCTGTGGGCGCAGCTCGAGAAAGCCGGCATGCCGGGCATCCAGGGCGTGTGGCTGCACGAGTCCGGCGGCGGGCGCATGATGATCACCGTCTCCATCAAGCAGCAGTATCCCGGCCACTCCAAGCAGACCGGCCTAATGGCCGCCTCCTGCCGCGCCGGCAGCTACCTCAACCACCTCACCGTCGTGGTCGACGAGGACATCGATCCGACGAACAGCGACGAGGTCATTTGGGCCATGTGCTCGCGCGTCGATCCCCGCGAGGACGTCGAGATCCTCAAGCGCATGTGGGCCAGCCCGCTCGACCCCATGGCCTACCCGCCTGAGTCGCGCGCCTTCAACAGCCGCATGGTCATCGACGCCTGCCGCCCCTGGGAGCGCCTCAGCTCCTTCCCCAAAGTCGCCCGTGCCAGCGCCGAGCTCCGCGACCAGGTCCGAGCCAAGTTCGCCAATGTCTTCGACTCAAGGGTCCCCTCTCCCGCCGCGGCGGGAGAGGGCTAGGGTGAGGGAACCCACCTGATGCGACTAAGTCTACGCACCTGGCTTGACCAGGTGCGCGGCCTGGGCGAGCTGAAAGATGTCTCCGGCGCCCACTGGGACCTCGAGATTGGCACCATCGTGGACATCCTCATGGAGAAGTCCGGCAACCCCGCCGTCCTTTTCGACGACATCCCCGGCTACCCCAAGGGCTACCGTGTCCTCGGCAACGTCCTCACCAGCCCGGCCCGGGTCGCCATCAGCGGCGGTCTGGACCCCAAGCTGTCCAAGATGGAAGTCGTGGATGCCTGGCGCCGGTTCAACAACGCCGGCAAGCTCATCTCGTACGAGTGCGTCCCGGACGGTCCGGTGAAAGAGGTCACGAAAACCGGCGCGGACGTGGACCTCACCAAGTTCCCCGCCCCACGTTGGCACGAGCACGACGGCGGCCAGTTCCTGGGCACCGGCTGCCTGGTGGTCCAGCGCGATCCCGACAGCGGATGGGTGAACACCGGCGCCTACCGCGTGATGGTCCATGACGACAAGACCGCCGGCGTCATGATCACCCGCGGCCGCAACGGCGACGTCATCATGCGCAAATACTGGGAGCGCGGCCAGGCTTGTCCCGTAGCCATTTGCCTGGGGCAGCACCCGCTGTTCCTGATGCTGGCCGGCATCCCCCTGCCCGAGGGCATCTGCGAATACGACTTCGCCGGCGGGGTGGCTGGCCAGCCGGTGCGCTGCGTCGAGACCGATTACGGCCACCTACCCGTGCCGGCCGACGCCGAACTGGTCATCGAGGGCGAGATCCCGGTCGAGGAGCGCCGCCAGGAAGGCCCCTTCGGCGAGTGGACCGGCTACTATGCCGCGCCCGAAGGCCCTCAGCCGATCATCAACGTCAAGGCCATCTACCACCGCCGCGATCCGATCAACCTCGGCGTCCTGCCCGGCAAGCCGCCTAACGACAACACCTATTTCCTCAACTACCTCCAGAGCGCGCTGGTCTGGGATCAGCTCGAGAAGGCCGGCATTCCCGCCGTGCAGGGCGTGTGGGCTCACGAGTCCGGCGGCGGCCGCATGCTGCTGACGGTGTCGATCAAGCAGCAGTACCCCGGCCATTCCAAGCAGGCCGGCCTCGTGGCCACCTCCTGCCGCTCCGGCGCCTACGTCAACCACATGACGGTGGTCGTGGACGAGGACATCGATCCCACCAACACCGACGAGGTCATCTGGGCCATGGTGTCGCGCGTCGACCCGCGCGAGGACGTGGAAATCCTCCGGCGCATGCAGGCCAGCCCGCTCGATCCCATGAGCTACCCCGCCGACGTGCGCGCCTTCAACGCCCGCATGGTCATTGACGCCTGCCGCCCCTGGGAGCGCCTGAGCACCTTCCCCAAAGTGGCTCGCGCCACCCCCGAGCTGCGCGCCCGCATTCGGGAAAAGTTCAGCGATGTTTTCAAGCCACCAATCATCCCCTCGCCCGCCGCGGCGGGAGAGGGCTAGGGTGAGGGAGCCACTTACGAGGAGTCTTCATGCCTGATGTCATCGTCATCGGCGCCGGCAATGCCGCGCTGGCGGCCGGGCTGACCGCCCGCGAAGAAGGTTGCAGCGTGCTCGTGCTCGAGAAAGCTCCCAGGGCCGAGCGCGGCGGCAACTCCGCCTTCACCGGCGGCCTGTTCCGTTTCCCATTCGACGATGCCATGAAGGACTTCCCGGCGTTGCTGCCCCACTACAGCCAGGAAGAGCTGGACGCCTGCGTCATCCCGGCCTATCCGCGCAAGCAGTTCCAAGAAGACATCGAGCGCGTGACTGAAAGCCTGGCCGATCCCATGTTGGTCGATGCCCTGCTGGCCAACGCCTATCCCACTATGAAGTGGCTGACCGACCGCGGCGTGCGCTGGATGCTGGCCACCGGCCGCCAGTCCTACAAGCGCGGCGACAAGTACCATTTCTTCGGCAACCTCAACCTCGAGGCCAATGGCGGCGGGCAGGGCCTGTCGGACCGCGAGTTCGAGATCGCCGAGCAGGCCGGCGTCGAGGTCATGTACGAGACCAAGGCCAGCCGGCTGTTGACCGACGCCAACGGCGCCGTGACCGGCGTCGAGATCCGCAAGGCCGACGGCACCCGCCAGCCAATCCAAGGCAAGTCCGTGGTCCTTGCCTGCGGCGGCTTCGAAGCCAACGAGGAGATGCGCTGCCGCTACCTGGGCCCCGACTGGGAGCTGGCCCACGTCCGCGGTACGCGCTTCAACACCGGCGATGGCATACGCATGGCGCTCGACATCGACGCCCAGCCGCACGGCCATTGGTCCTGTGGCCACGCCGTGCAGTGGGACTACATGTCGCCGCCGACGGGCAACCTGGCGGTGGGCGACCTGTACCAAAAGCACTCGTATCCCATCGGCATCATCGTGAACAAGCGCGGCAAGCGCTTTGTGGACGAGGGCGCCGACTTCCGCAACTACACCTACGCCAAGTACGGGCGCGAGGTCCTCAAGCAGCCGGAGCGTTTCGCGGTGCAAATATTCGACAGCAAGACCATCCCCATCCTGCGTGATGAGTACCGTATCAAGGAGGCGACCCGGGCCCGCTGCAACACCATCGAGCAGCTGGCCGAGGAGTTGACCATCGACGTCCAGAGCCTGGTCGAGACCGTCCGCGAGTATAACGCCGCCGTCCAGGACGGCGACTTCAACCCCTCGGTCCTGGACGGTAAGCACACGGTTGGCGTGACGCCGCCCAAGACCAACTGGGCGCTGCGCATCGACGAGCCGCCCTTCGAGGGCTACGCCGTCACTTGCGGCATCACCTTCACCTTCGGCGGCCTCAAGATCGACCGGGCCTGCCGCGTCCAGGACACCGAGGATCACCCCATCCCCGGCCTGTTCGCCGCCGGCGAGCTGGTCGGCGGGCTGTTCTACTACAACTACCCCGGCGGCACCGGCCTCATGGCCGGCGCCACGTTCGGCCGCCTCGCCGGCCTCAGCGCCGCCAAGCGAGCCAAGGGCGCATAGCAGGGCGGCATCCGTCGCCCCGCTGGTCGGCAAGATGCTCCACGACCAGCCAGACGAGCTCCAATCGGCCGGGCGGGTCCAGGCGAGGCTGTCAAGTCGTTACGATTTAGGCGAAACATGGAGAATCCCGATAACACGGTGAACCGCACGCTTCAGGCGGAGCGCATTACCGGCATTCGCGGCGGGACGGCTGCCAGCGCCCAGCAGGGATTGGGCTACGCCTACTGGAACGTCCGGCCGGGAAGCCGCCTGCTGGCCGCGGCCCTCCTGTGGCTGTGGCGACGGGTGCGTCGGCGCTAGCTGCCCCACCCGCGACGGCGCCATCGCTGCCGTTCGCGGGGATTCCATCCAAGAGACGCGGCGCAATGCTGGTGGCGTTGGGGGCCATCGTTCTGCTGGGCTTTTGCTTGCGCGCGTTCCGGCTGGATTTCCAGTCGCTGTGGTACGACGAGACCGTCAGTGTCGACGCCGGCCGGGGCACCTTTAGCGCAGTAGGCGCCGTGCGCGACGCGGTGCCCCTGCTGCACTACTACCTGCTGTGGTCGTGGATCCAAGTCGCCGGCTTCAGCGAGTTCGCCACCCGCTCGCTGTCGGTGGTCGCCGGCACGCTGACCTTGCCGGTGATGTACCAGCTGGTCCGGTCCGCGGTAAGGAGCCGGTGGATGGCTGTGCTGGCGTCGGGTCTGCTGGCCATCTCGCCCTTTGCCGTCGGTTACTCGCAGGAGGTGCGGCTGCACATCTTCGCCGGCTTCTTCGCGGCGGCCACGACGTATGCTTTTCTTGCGTCCCTCCACCGCGGCAGTTCCCGCCTCTGGCTGGCCTATGTCGCGCTGGCCGTCCTCGGCCTCTACACCTCCTACTACGTGGCGCTGCTGCTGGTGGCCCTGAACCTGCCGGTCCTCATTCGCGGGCCGCGCAGCCGGCCCTGGTTCGCGGCCAATGCCGCCACCATCGCGTTGGCGCTGCCCGGCGTGGCGATTGGCTGGTCGCGGCTCGTTGCCTTCAGCGATCCCTACCCAGTCATCCAGGCTCTGCTCGACCCGGTCCGCTTCGCGCTGGTGACGCCGGGTGCGCTGCTGTTCTCGGCCCTGCCGAGCCAGGCCGGCATACTGCTGGGTCTCGCCACCCTGCTGCTGATCCTCCTCGGTGGCTGGCAGCTGGCGCGCCGCGGACAATCACGAGCTGTAGTGCTGGTCTCCGGCTCGCTGCTCACCTACCTGCTTGTCTTCGCCGTCCCGAAGGCGCTGCGGATCTCGTACTATGACCGCTACGAGCTCCTGGCCCTGCCCGGTCTGCTGGCGCTGCTGGCGGCCGGCTTGGTGTACCTCGCGCAGCGCGACCGCTGGCTGATCGGCGTTGTGTCCGGGGGCCTGCTTCTTGCCACCGGCACGGCGCTGTTCAACGGCTACGCCAATCCCTCCTACCAGCGTGACGACAATCGCGGCGCGCTGGCGCTGATCCGGCAGGACGCCCAGCCGGACGAGATGCTGATCTACGACCTGCCGCTGCTGTACACGGTCGTCGACTATTACGGCCCGGACCTGAGCATCCCGCGCGAGGGCCTGCCGCTGGCCAGGAACCCCAAGCTCCCGCCGGAGCGGCAGTTCCTGGCCGTCACCAGCGACCAGCAAGCGACCGAGCAGGAGCTGGCCAAGCTGTCCCAGCAGTACGCCGGCTTCTGGCTCCTGCTCAGCGGCGACCCCACCCAGTGGACCGAGGACTGGCTGGACGCGAACCGTTTGCCGGTCCTGAACCGCTGGTTCGGCAATGCCCGCATCAAGCACTACCGGCCGCTGCCCTCGGCCTCGCCGGCCAGCCTTGCCGGCGGACAGCCCGTGGACAAGGTCTTTGGTCCGCTGCGCCTTCGCCAGGTGCGACCTGGCGCGCTGGCGCCCGGCAAGCTGTGGCCGGTTTACTTGGCCTGGGAGACGGCCTCACCGCCGGATGTTGATTACACCGTTTCGGTCCAGCTCTTGGACAGCCGCGGCCAGCGCCTGGCCCAGCACGACGCCCAGCCATTCGACGGCGCGCTGCCGACGTCGCGGTGGTCGCCGGGCAACGCCTACGAGGACCTCGCCCTCCTTTCGCCGCCGCCGAGCCTTGCTCCAGGCGTGTACCAGCTCCAGGTGTCAGTCTACGGCGGCCCTCAGCCCGCCGGCCAGCCCCAGACTGTCGCCTTCCTGCCCCAGGGTCTGATGCCTGCCAGCCTGTCGCCGGAGCCCACCGATGCTGGCTGGACCGTCGATCGCCTCGAGATCGGCGCCGGGGCCGACGGTTACGACGTTGCCGTAGAAGGCTCAGTGCAGGCGGCGCCGCCGGACGGCTACACCTGGTTCGTCCATGTGCTCGACCCAACTGGCAAGCTGATCGCGCAGGACGACCATCCGCCGTTGGCCCCGACCTCCGCCTGGCAAGCCGGCGAGCGCTTCGTCGAAGCCTTCCGCCTGCCCGCCGCCCCGCCGCGGGGCGCCACGTTGGAGATCGGCGCCTATGACGCTGCTGGCCACCGTGCAGTCTTCGCGGGCGGCGCCGACCACCTGCGCGTGCCCGCTGCCTAAGCTTTATCCAGCCCACGGTCGACGGCGCTCTGGCCACCCGACAAAGAGCACGACCCGAGCCGCCTGCCCTAATTCCTGCTGTTTAGTTTTAGTTGTCGATTTTCCGTTTGGCCATTCGTCGTCTTGTCAGACCACGCCGAAGTGGTTGCAATTTTCGCTCCGAAGGAGAATCCAATGCCACGTTACCTGGCCCTCATCTACCGCCGCGAAGCCGACATCCCCGCCCCCAACAGTCCCGAGAGGCAGAAGCTCTTCGGCGCCTACGGCGCCTTCACCGAAGAGGTGCAGAAGGCTGGCATCATGAAAGGCGGCGACGCCTTGCTGCCCACCTCCATGGCTTCCACGGTTCGCGTCCGCGATGGCAAGACGCTGACGACCGACGGCCCCTTCGCCGAGACCAAGGAGCAGCTGGGCGGCTTTTACGAGTTCGAGTGCAAAGATCTGGATGAGGCAATCAAATGGGCAGCCAAGATTCCAGACGCCGCCGACGGATCCATCGAGGTACGACCGATCATGCAGATGTAGGCGGCGCCACTCTCGAGCGGGCGTTTCGCGACGAGTATGGCCGTATCCTGGCGACCCTCATTCGTGTCCTGGAAGACTTCGACCTGGCCGAGGAGTGTCTCCAGGATGCGGCCGTCAGCGCCCTCGATCATTGGCGCGACGCCGGGCCGCCGGCCAACCCTGGCGCCTGGCTGACGACCGCGGCGCGCAACCGGGCGATCGACGTGCTGCGCCGCCGCCGCGCGCTGGACACACGGCTCGAGGCTGTGCAGCGGGAGATGGACTTGTACGACAAAGGCTCTGGCCAGCCGGGCGAAGACGACCGACTGCGGCTGATCTTCACCTGCTGCCACCCTGCGCTCAACATAGAGTCGCAGGTGGCGCTCACGTTGCGCACCCTGGGCGGCCTAGCCACCCCCGAAGTTGCCCGGGCCTTCCTGATGGCCGAGCCAGCCATGGCGCAGCGCTTGGTGCGCGCCAAACGCAAGATCCGCGACGCTCACATCCCCTACCGGGTTCCCGAGGACGAAGACCTGCCCGAGCGCCTCGACGCGGTGCTGGCGGTGCTGTACCTCGTCTTCAATGAGGGCTACCTGGCCAGCGCCGGCGAGAACCTGATCCGTGGCGAGCTGTGCTCCGAGGCCATCCGTCTGGCCCGCCTGCTGGTGAGCCTCATGCCCGATCAGCCTGATACCCGTGCCCTGCTGGCGCTGATGCTGCTGCAGGACTCGCGCCGCCAGACCCGTGTCAATGCCGAAGGCGACCTGGTGCTGCTGGAGGATCAAGACCGCTCGCGCTGGGATGGCGCCGAGATCGCCGAGGGCGTGGCCGAGCTGGACCGGTCCATAGCGCTGCGAGCGCACGGGCCAGCCAGCGCCTACCAGCTCCAGGCGGCCATCGCCAGCCTGCACGCCCAAGCGCCAACCGCCTCCAACACCGATTGGGTCGAGATCGCCCAGCTCTACCGTGAGCTGGCGGCGGTCCTGGACACGCCCGTGGTGCGCCTCAATCGCGCCGCCGCCATTGCCATGGCCGACGGTCCCGAAGTCGGCCTCGCCTGGCTGGACGCCATGGCCGGCGACCCGGAACTGGCCGTCTACTACCTCTATCACGCGGCCCGCGCCAACCTGCTGCGCCGTCTGGACCGCCGGCAGGACGCCGCCGCGGCATATCGCCGCGCCTTGGAGCTGTGCACCAACTCCGTGGAGAGCCGCTACCTCGAACGCCAGCTGGCCGATGGCTGAGGCTAATTCATTGGACGCCGCCGCCCAATTGTTCGGGAGCTATGCGAAGCGCTTGTGGACGAGCCTGGCGTCAGCGTTGCCCGCATCATGCGCTCGGATGGCCTGAACGTGAACGGCAAGTTCTTCGCCTTCCTCCGCAGGGACGCTCTTGTCCTCAAACTGCCGGCATCGCGGGTGCAGGAGCTGGTCGCCGCGGGACTCGCCCACCAGTTCGAACCTCGTCCCGGGCGGCTCCCCGC
>DAIUFO010000041.1:0-16651 GCA_036844545.1 Chloroflexota bacterium | reverse complement strand
TCATCTGGCGCGAGCTGAAAAAAGTCGGCGCCGTGTACCTGCGTGATGGCGTCTGCGCTCTGCCGGAACGCGGCAGCACGGTAGAGGCCATGGGCAAGATCGCGGCCAAGATCGAGGAGCTCGGGGGCGAGCCCACGGTGATCGCCGGCGCCGAGCTGGATGCCAGGAGAGCACAGAGCATCATCGAATCGTCTCGCGGAGATCGGGAGCAGGAGTACGCCGAGGTCTTGCGCGAAGGCGAGGCTCTGCTTAAGCATGTGCGTCGCGAAATGGAGCATCGTGAGTTCACGTTTGTTGAACTGGAGGAGCTGGAGGCTGACCTGAAGAAGCTGCGTGGCTGGTTTCAGCAGATTCAAGGTCGTGACTACTTTGGCGCCCCGCGAGCCCAGCAGGCAGAAGCGCTTCTGCGGAGATGTGACGAGGCCCTGAGCGCATTCATGGAAGCGGCCTCGGACCGGGAGCCCGCCCGGTGAAGTGGATCACCCGGCAGAACATCCATGTCGACCGGACGTCCTGCCCCTGGCTCATCCGCAAGTACATCGACCCGGAGGCCGAATTTGAATTCGTGCCCGCCGGGACGGAGCCTGCCACCGTAGATGGCCACACATTTGACATGCGAGGCGGGGAATATACGCATGAGAACGGCAAGTCCACGTTTCTGGTCATGCTCGAGCGGCACAGCCTGCAGAGGGATCTTGCGCTGGCTGAGATGGGCCGCATCATCAGCGATGCGGACGTGCCGCCAAGCCGCACCCGGCGTCCGGAGGCAGCGGGACTCGATGCGCTGATTCGCGGTTTCCAAGTCACTGTGCCTGACGATCATGAGAAGCTGCGCCTCACGGCGCCCCTGTACGACGCGCTCTACGCCTACTGCCAGGCGAAGATCGGCAGGCCGAGAAAAAGTCAGGGTACGCCGCGCCCGCGACTGAAGTACAGCCGGCGCGTTATGCAGCATCTCGACGAAGACGACTGACAACCTATTGACATGTTGAGATATGTAATGTAACAATAGTTACATGCACAATGTAGTCGAGAAGAATACCCTCAAACGGCGTGGAGTTGGGTTGCGCGCGTACGATATCGGCCGTGCCTGCCCAGGGTTTACCCTGTTCGCCCCGCATTTCCAGCAAAACCGCACCGTTTACCTCATCGATGTCGAGGGCGAGGTGGTCCACACCTGGCAGATGCCCTACGCGCCTGGCCTGTCCGGTTATCTCACCGAGCGCGGGACCCTCTTCTACAACGGGCGCACCCTGGAGGACGGCTTTCTCAGCCGCTTTCCCTTCAAAGGTGGTGTGGTCCTGGAAGCTGACTGGAACGGCAGAGTCCTTTGGGAGGTGCGTCATCCCGACCACCATCACCACGGGATCTTGCTCCGTAATGGCAATGTCCTGCTGCATTGCCTGGGTGAGGTCCCCGAAGACATCGCCGAGCGAGTGGTCGGAGGAACGCCGGATCACAGCCTGCCGTCAGCCCTGTACGCCCGCCAGCCGGAGGCTGATGCGGGCAAGATGTACGCCGACTACCTGGCGGAGCTGACGCCCGCCGGTCAGACAGTGTGGGAATGGCGCAGCTGGGAGCATCTCGACCCTGCAGAGGACGGCTTCGCGGAAGCCCAGGCTGTTCGGACGCTGTGGGCTCTGGGGAACAGCGTCCTCGAGCTGCCGGACGGCGACCTCTTGGTCAGTTACCGGCCCATCTCCACCGTTATCCGCATCGCGCGCGAGACGGGCGCGATCGTCTGGAAGCTCGGCCCTCCTACACTGGCCGGCCAGCATGCTCCGACTCCCCTGGAGAACGGCAACATCCTGATTTTCGACAACGGCGTTCACCGCCTGGACGATCCTCTGCCGTTTTCGAGGGTCATCGAGGTCAATCCGGCTACCAAGCAGATCGTCTGGACGTACCAGGACAAGCCGGTCACCAATTTCTTCACGCCGCGGATGGGCAACGCGCAACGGTTGCCCAACGGCAACACCTTGATCTGCGAGGCCAACTTCGGCCGCGTCTTCGAAGTGACAATGGAGGGGGACATTGTGTGGGAGTACGTGAACCCGTACTTTGGCGGCCCGCCAAACGCTGAAACAAACGAGGTTTTCCGGGCCTACCGCTACACGCCCGAAGAAATCGCGGCAGCCAGGTCCTAGAGCCTGAACGTGTCCCGCGCGTTGGATACCGAAGAAAAAGTCTCCCTCCGAGACCTGTGCCTGTATTTCCTCAAGCTCGGCGCCGTCGGGTTCGGCGGCCCGATTGCGCTGGCCGGCTACATGCAGCGTGACCTCCAGGAACAGAAGCACTGGATTACCAAAGATGAATATCAGGACGGATTGGCCATCGCCCAGACCATGCCTGGGCCCCTGGCTGCGCAGCTCGCGATGTGGATCGGCTTCATTAAGTACGGTGTGCTGGGCGCGACGCTCACCGGCATTCTCTTCATACTGACGCCGTTCATCCTGGTCACCGCTATCGCGGCCATCTACGTGCAGTTCTCAGGGCTGTCGCAGATTCGAGCGCTGTTCTACGGAATTGGCCCGGCGGCCATCGCCATCATCGCCCTGGCCGCGTGGAAGCTGGCGAAGCAGACCGACGGCTCCGACGTGAAGCTGTGGGTCACGACCGCGGTCCTGCTCGTGATCACCGTCGTTACTCGAGCCGAGCTGGCGTGGATTTTCGTTCTCGCCGGTCTACTAGCCATCGCCGTATACGCGCCGCCGTGGAAGGGGCGCAAGCAGCCGGCGCCCGCCACTCCCTTGGCCGGGGCGCTGGCCATGCCCGGCTTCAAAATGGCCGGGTTGGCTTTGCCTGGCTTTGCGGTGGGGACGTTGGGCCTGATGGCAGTGTTCTTCCTCAAGGCTGCAGCGTTCACCTTCGGCTCCGGCCTGGCCATCGTGCCATTCCTCCACGAGGGGGTCGTGGATACGTACCACTGGCTCAACGAGCGCCAGTTCCTTGACGCGGTGGCCATGGGCATCATCACACCTGGCCCGGTGGTGATCATGGCCACGTTCGTGGGTTATCTGGCGGCCGGTTTCGCCGGTGCGGTCGTGGCGTCAATCGCCGTCTTCTTCCCCGTGTGGGTGTTCAATGTTGTTATCGGCCGCATCTTCCTGCGGCATCGCCAGAACCTACAGGTGCGGGCCTTCGTCAAGGGGGTGACCGCCGCGGCTGTGGGCGCGATCGCGGGCGCGGCCATCATCCTGGGCCAGGGAGCAATTGTCGACGTCGTCACCGCGGTCGTCTTTCTGGCGGCGCTCGTGATCTTGTACTTCAGGAAGCTCAAAGAACCGTACGTGATCGGGCTGGCCGGGGTGGTGGGCTTGATTGCCGACGCTGCCGGGCTCATCCCGGTGCACTAGGAGGAGGTCATTGTGAAGTGGGTTACCCGCGAGCGGCCGAAGATCGATCGCGTCGCCTGTCCCTGGCTCATCAGACGCTTCGTCGATCCAGACGCCCAGTTTCTGTACGTGCCCCCCGGCCAGGTCAAAGCTGTCGCTCAGCGGGAGGATGCCATCCCGTTTGATATGCCGGGCGTCGAGCTCGGCCATCGTGGTCCGGGGTGCAGCTTCGATGCCTTTATCCGCAAATACAACCTCACGGACCCGGCGCTGCTCGAGCTGGCCGTCATCGTCCGCGCGGCCGACACTGATGCCAGAAACCTGGCCCCTGAAGCGGCTGGGCTGGAGGCCATCGCCGAGGGCTTCCGCCTCACCTACACGGACGATCAGGAGCTGCTCGAGCGCGAGCTGCTGGTCTACGACGCGCTGTACGCGTATTGCCGCCAGCGCGTAGCGCGGCCGGCATGAAAGGACGGTCCTGTTCGTCTGCGATCACAACACCGGAAAGCTATGGACGACACCAACGTCAAAAAGAGCAAGGAGACTGGGATGAGAACTCGGAGCGCGCTTGCCACTGGTCTGCTCGCCGTGGTCAACATCGGGCTGGTCAGCTGCGGCGGCGCTGCACAACCGGCCGCACCGGTGAATAGCCCCTCGGTGCCTTCGCCGTCGGTCGGCCCGTCGTCGTCGACGGCTGGCGGCAGCGCACCGGGCTCTGCTCAGAGTTCCGCCGTCGCGGGTGGGACCTTGAGCTGGAACTTCGATCAGGACGTGCCGGGCGGACTGCCCAAAGGCGCACAAGTGTACAGCGGCACCTGGACCGTTCGGGCCGAAGCGGATACGCCAAGCCCTCCGAACGCACTGTGCCAGACCGGCAACGCCGAGTACCCGGCTATTTCGCTTGGTGACGCCACCTACACCAATCTCACGATGTCGACTCGCTTCAAGCCCATCTCCGGGAAAACAGACCAGGCGGCAGGGCTGATCCTCCGCATCCAGGACAAGGACAACTACTACATCGTCCGGGCCAACGCCCTCGAGAACAACGTCATCTTCTTCAAGTACGTCGGCGGCAGGCGCAGCACCATCAAGGAAGGCTCCACGAAGGTGCTCTCGGGTCAGTGGCAGGAGCTGCGCGCCGAAGTCAGTGGCGACCGAGTACGGGCCTTTCTGAACGGGCAGCTGGTGGTCGAGGCGAGCGATGGCACGTTCAAGTCGGCCGGACGGGTAGGCCTGTGGACGAAGGCAGACTCAGTGACCTGTTTCGATGACGTAACCGTGACACCAGCCGGCTGATGCCGGACGAGACAATCGCCTGGTATCAGATCCTAGGGGCCGCGTTGCTGACCGGCGCGGCCGTGGGATTCGCCGCTCGCCGCTCAAACTGGCCACTCGCCGTGATGGTCACAGCCGCCGTCGGGACGGCGCTGCTCATCGGGCTGTGGCGCTGGCTGGCCAACCTCTGGCAGTTGAATGCTGACTTCGTCCCGCTCATCAGCGCGGCGGACGCCGGGTGTCTTGTCGCCGGGGCGATCTCTCCGGCGATCGTTGCCCTGACGGCACCAAGCAAAACGACCAACCGATGGCTCCCCGTCGTGCTGGGCGGCGTCGTTGGCTTCGTGGTGAACGTCGTAGTCCTGTGACTCTAAACCAGCACCGCCTCCTGGTAGCTTTCCTGGCCGATGTGGTCGTCGCCCAATAGATCGAGCTGCTTGGTCCAGCGGTAGGTCCACTCGTACATCTCGCGGGTGTAAGGCTCGAACACGATGCGCTCGCCGGGCCCGAAGCGCTTGACGTCCACCAGGGAGTGAAACTTCTCCGGCAGCTCCTTCAGGTAGTGGTGCTTGTACAGCTCCGGCTGCAGGTCGATGGCTTGCTGGGCTCGCCGCAGCCCGCGGAAGTACTTGCCGGCGTCCTCCAGGTCGACGTCCGCGTTCAGCAGGTAGCCCATCATGAAGGTCGTGTCCAGGATCTTGCGGAAGCCGTGCTGCTCCAGCACGTACATTTGCGTGCCGAACACGTTGGCCGCGCCGACAGCGCGCTCGTAGGCCATTTCCAGGCGGCGCATCGTCCAACCCACGAACTTGAGCTTCACGTCCTTGGGGGCGATGAACGGCTCCAGCGCCTGCAGCGCCGAGAAGTGGCTGCCCGAGTGGTAGCCGACGCCGATCTCGACGTCCCGAAGGTCGTCCGGCGTCTGGACCTTGGACTCCGGCGGCACCATTATGGCCGCCGGGCAGACCGAATACGCATGGCCCCACATGCGGCCGTGCTGGGCCGATGCGGCGACGTTGATCATCCAGTGGCAGGCGGTGCTCACTTCGCACGAGCGCCCCTCTTCGTAGCTTTCGAACGCGCCGGAATTGATCTCGGGCGCGGACTCAGCCACCTGGATCCCGGCAAACTTGTCGTAGTTGTCCATCTGCCCGAACTCGTACTCGAGACCTTCGTCCTTGAAGTAGCCTTTCTCCTCGGCTACCCATTCCTGCAAGCGCTGATGCGTATGGATTCGAAACTTCGCCATGGACGAATAATAGGGCCGAATGGTGAGATGCCCGGCGCTGGGATCGAGGATGGCTCCGAACATCGAGGGGCTGTCCGGCCTGGGCAAGCACAGCCAATCGACCGAGCCACCGCGCGAGATAAGCGCGGCAGTCCGAGAGTCACCCACAATGGCGTAGTCGGCCAGGCTCAATGTCGCTCAATGCAGCAGGGAGGAGCTGCGCGGACTGTCAGGCCAGGCCGAGGGCTCACACCGGAGCGTTCTCGGTCAGCTCGGCGGGCTCGCCCGTGTAGGCCGATGCCTGCAAATTGAACAGGTGCGCGTAGCGGCCGCTGAGGGCCATCAGCTCCTCGTGCGTGCCCTCCTCCACCAGCTCGCCCAGCTCCAGGAACAGGATCCTGTCGGCCTGGCGGACAGTGGAGAAGCGGTGCGAGATGTAGATCGCGGTGCGACCCTGGCTGAGCTGCCGCAGCCGGGCAAACAGCTCGTGCTCGGCCTGGGCGTCCAGCGCTGAGGTGGGCTCGTCCAGCACCAGGATGCGGGCGTCGCGCATGAAGGCCCGGCCCAGGGCCACCTTCTGCCATTCGCCGCCGGACAGGTTGGCGCCGCCGTCGAACCAGCGGCCCAGCGGCGTATCGTACCCGTCCGCCAGCTTGGCGATCAGCTCGTTCGCGCCGGCTTTGTGGGATGCCTCCTCGATGGTAGGGCGGTCTTCCAGGTAGGGCAGGTCGCCCAGGCCGATGTTCTCGGAAGCGGTGGCATGGTACATCACGTAGTCCTGGAACATAGCGCCGATGGCCGCCCGCAGCTCCGCGGGATCGAACTCACGGATGTCGATGCCGTCCACCAGGATGCGGCCGGCGCTGGGGTCGTACAACCGGCACAGCAGCTTGATCAGGGTGGTTTTGCCCGCGCCGTTGCGGCCCACGACCGCAATGGTCTCGCCCGGCTCGATCCGGAAGCTGACGTCGCACAGCGCCTGCGTCCCGGCCCCGCCATAGCTGAACGACACGTGCTCGAACTCGATCTCGCCACGCAGCGGCCGCGGGATCGCGTGCGGATGATCCGGCCGGCGGATGCGTACTGGGGTGTCGAGCAGGTCGTACAGGTTGTTGAGATACAGGTTGTGCTCGTACATGCCGCTGAACCCGCCGAGCAGCCCTTGAATGGAGCCTTGGACCGAGGATGCTGCTTGGGTGTAGAGGGTGAGATCGCCGAGGGTGAGCTTGCCTGCCACGGCCTGGATGGCTACATACAGGTAGGTCAGCGATCCAGCCGCCGTGGTGAGTGAGCTCCACAGGAAGCCCACCACGTAGCGGGCGGTCACCAACCGCCGCTGGCGCTCGTAGTAGGTGCCGGCCAGCAAGCGGAAGCGCTGGACGAAGAAGCCGCCCAGCCCGAACAACTGGACCTCCTTGGCGAACGTGTCGGTCGTGACCAGGCTCATCAGGTAGTCCATGCGGCGGCGCAGCGGCGATGCCCAACGCGCCAGGTTGAAGCCTCGCCAGCCGTAGCGCGTGTCGGCCACAAACGCGGGCACCGGGGACACCAGCGCGATCAGCGCCAGCAGCGGGCTGACGCCGATCAGCAGCGCCACCATGGTCATGAAGGTGATGGCCGTCTGTATGAGGCCGAAGGCGCTGGTGACCATCGCCACCGGCCGGCTGGCCGCCTCGGTCTGCGCTCGCCGCAGCAAGTCGTACGAGCTGGAGCTCTCGAAAAACGGTAAGTCGAGCTTGGCGGCGTGGTCCATCACCATGAGCTGGATGCGGAAGGTGATCTTCTCCTGGAGGAGCTGCTGCGTGATGTTGCGGGTGGTGCTGAACAGCGAGCTCAGCAAGTAGATGATGAGCTGCACGACCGCCAGCGCCACGATGGCGCCGATGGTGGTGAACACCGGCGATTGCAGCGTGGCCAACGGCAGCGGCACGCTGAGCACAGTTTCGTCCGGCAGGCTGCTGTTGGAACGCACCTGGATGGCCTGGACCACCGCGTTGATGAGCAGCTTGCCGGTGTACGCGTTGGCGGCGGGAACGATGCCGGCCAGGACAGTGGCCGCGCCGAGCCCCAATGTCAGGCCGGGGCTAGCCTCCCACACCAGCCGCAGCACCCGCGGCAGGGCGGCCATCGTACCGCCGACCGCCTGTCGCACCGAATTCAGCCGCCCGCGAAACCCGTGGGCCCGCTCCGCCGGCGGCTCAGGAATATCGGGCGAGCCAGTCAGCCCGCTCTGCCGCCCATTCCCGCCGCCATTCACATCGAAATGGAAAAAGATCACAGCTAAGTCTTACCCGCGCCACGCTGGTCTGGAAGGACTGGGCAAAAGCCAGCGCTCCTTAATCGTGCCTTGCTGCGCCAGCTCGTCGATCTGCTCGGCTGAGTAGCCCAGCTCCTCCAGGATCTCGCGGGTGTGCTCCCCGAACTTGGGGGGTGGCCAGCCGGGGTGGCCGGGGGTATCCGAGAGGCGGATGGGGGTGCCCATCATTTTGACGGCGCCGTGGGTGGGGTGCTGACGCTCGACGAGCATGTCGTTGGCCCAGGCTTGGGGGTGTTGGACGAACTCCTCTGGGGTGCGGACGGCGGCGGCGGGGAGGTTGGCGGCTTCCAGGAGGTCGATCCACGCGGCTAGGGGTTTGGTGGCGAAGGTTTCGGCGAGCTTGGCTCTGATGAGGGTGTCGCTGGTCTCCGGAGAGAGGCCTAGGGTTTGCCAGAGGCGGGCCCACTCGGTCTCGAGGATGGGCACGAGGGTGAGCCAGCGGCCGTCTTTGGTCTTGTAGATGTGGGCGGGGAAGTCGCCGTGGGCGGCGGCGCGGTCGTCTTCGCGGAAGACGAGGCGGAGGGATTGGATGGCGATCTGGAGATCGAGCTGGCTGATGTCGACTTTCTGGCCTGTGCCGGTCCTTTCGCGGTTCCAGAGGGCGAGCATGATGCCGTAGCTCAGCAGCATCGGGATGCCCTGATCGGCTACGAAGAAGGGCAGGACCATGGGAGTGCCGTCGGGGGCCTGGTTGCGATGCATCATGCCGGTGTGGGCTTGCTGCAGGCGGTCGTAGCCGGTGCGCATGGCTATGGGGCCGTTGTAGCCCCAGCCGGTGATGTTGCCGTAGACCAGGCGCGGGTTCAACGCCGCCATGGCGTCGTAGCCCAGGCCAAGCTTCTCGGCCTGGCCGGGCGGGAAGGCGACCAGCATGACGTCGGAACGCCTCACGAGCTTTTCGACGATCTCGTGGCCCTGCTCGGTCCGGATGTCGAGGACGAGGCTGCGCTTGCCGCGGTTCAGCAGGAGGAAGCTGTCGGCGTCGCCGCCGCCGTCGGCGGCGCGGTCGCGGCCGCCGTTGGGAGGCTCGATCTTGATGACGTCGGCGCCCTGGTCGGCCAGGTACATGCCGGTGCCGGGCCCGGCGAACATTTGGGTGAAGTCGATGACGCGCAGGCCATCGAGGGCTCGCATGGGCTAGCGGCCTTTGAAGTTGGGCTTGCGTTTTTCGGCGAAGGCTTTGGCGCCTTCGGTGGCGTCTTCGGTTTGGCGGGTGATGCTGGACATCAGGGCTTGCAGGCGGAGGTGCTCGTCAAGGGGCATCTCCAGGCCGCGGAGGGCCAGCTCCTTGCTGGCTTGGACGGCCAAAGGCGGGTTGGCAGTGATGCGCTCGGCCAGCTTCATGGCCTCGGGGATCAGCTCGGCGGCAGGCACGATCTTGTTGATTAGGCCCCAGTTGTGGGCCTGGGCGGCGGTGATGCGGTCGCCGGTGAGGATCATCTCCATGGCGGGACCGAGTGGGATGGCGCGGGTGAGGCGCCAGGTCGAGCCCATGCCGGGCGGGAAGCCGTAGCGCAGCTCGGGCAGGCCGAAGGTGGCGGTCTCGGTGGCGATGCGGATGTCGCAGCCGAGGGCCAGCATCATGCCGGCGCCGAGGCAGTAGCCGTTGACGGCGGCGATGAGGGGCTTGTTGAACTCACCGCCGGTGAGCACGTCCAGGGCGCGGGCGTGCCACACGCTGGTGTTCCAGCCGGGGCGGTCGCCCTTGAGGTTGGCGCCGGCGGAGAAGGCGCGGTCGCCGGCGCCGGTGACGATGGCGCACCACAGCTCGGGGTTGTCGCGGTACTCCGCGAGGCGGGCGTGGAGGTCGGGGCCGACCGAGCCGAGGTTGAGGTCGCCGTCACCGTCGAGGGTGATCAGGACGGTGCGACCTTGGGGTTGGTATTTAGTCGACATGGTTACTCCTTGAGACGACTGGTTCCCTCACCCTAGCCCTCACCCGCCGCGGCGGGTGAGGGGATGTTTTGAACTATTTGGATCGGAGCAGCGTGCCCCAGTGTTGGACGGGCTCGATCACGCCGGGACGGACGAGGGCGTTCCAGACTTCGGCGTTGAGGTTGGTGAGGACGGGCTTGCCGAACTCCTCCTCGAGGGCGGGGATGACGTGCAGGCTGAGGGCGGAGCCGCCGGGGGCGACGATAGCGTCGGCCTGAGGGGCATTGCGGGCCGCCTCGCGGCCAACGTCCAGGGCCATCTGCAGACCCTCCTCGAGCGACATGGCGAAGGCCTGTTTGCCCCACTGGTTGCGGGAGGTGACGTGCAGCACCTCGAAGCCGGCCGAGGTCAGGTACTCGCTGAGGCGGCTGTTGAGCTGATCGGCCCAGCGGCTGGCGACCGTCACCTTCTTGGCGCCGAGGTGCTTCAGGCCGGCGATGATGGCCTCGGTGGGGGTGTCCATGCGGACGCCAATCTTGTCTTGCACCTGCTCGATGAGGCTCTGGACACGCGGCCGGCCAAGCTGGGATGAGACGGGCACGCCGCCCAGGATCAGCCAGTCGATCTTCTCTTGGGCGAGGGTGTCGACGCAGGGCCAGAAGTTGGCAATGGCGTCCTCGACGCCCTCAGGCGTGTACTCCTTGATGCCGAGGCCAATGGCGATTTCCATCACGTCCATAGGCACCAGGCGGTAGAACATGTAGCCGCCGCGGCGAACTCCGCCCGCGGGCGGTTCGATGTTGCCGTAGCGGAAGCGGGGGAGCAGCAGGTTGGTCCATCTGTCGTCCATAGCAGCGCCTATTCTGCCGCATCCGGAGGCAGCAGCCCACCGACGGCTGCCAGCAGGGCGGCGGCTTCAAAAGGTTTGGCGATGGCCACTTTGACGCCGAGTGTGCCGACCAGCTCCGACAAGTCGTGGACGGCGGTGAGCACGAGGACAGGGATGGCGGCGCAGTTCGGCAGCTTGCGGCGCTCCACGAGGAAGGTGAAGCCGTCGACGACCGGCATCATCAGGTCGAGGACGATGGCCTTGGGTTGGGCGGTCTTCAGATGGTCGAGCGCCTGCTGGCCGTCGGCCGCCTCGGACACTTCGTAACCTTCGTCGCGCAAGATCGCGGCAACGAGCTGGCGGTTGCCGTCGTCATCGTCGACGACCAGGATGTGACTCACAAGCGGTTTGTCATTCCGAGCGCAGCGAGGAATCCGTGCCGCGGGGGTACGGATGCTTCACTGCGTTCAGCATGACAAAGACAAACCTACGAGGCGCGAATCCACTTGTCGACGTCGACTTCGTAGCCGAGCTGCTGGGAGATGTCGATGCCGTTGCCGTCAGGGTCGAAGGTGCGGTACTCGGCGAAGGGGCGGTTGTCGGGGCGCTTGCCGGTGCGGCCGTCGGACGGCAGCTTGGCGAGCATGGCCTCCATATTGGGGATGACAAAGCCGAAATGGTTCAGGCCGGGCTTCTCGCAGTTGCCGTCGTTCTCGTCGGTGGTGCGCATGGGCAAGATGGCCCAGGCCGTGTTGCCGTCGCCAGCGAAGCGGGCGGGCCGGCCCAGTTGGCGGCTGCGGGCGCCGGCACTGGCCTCGCGGATGCCGAACATCTTGGTGTAGAAGTCCAGGATCGCATCGCCGTTGGGGACCTTGATGGCGGCATGGTGGATCTCGGGGAAGCCCTGTGACTGGCCGGCGGTCCTGAAGTGACTGGTCGACAGGCTCACGGCCAGGCCGTTGGGATCGGATAGACGGTACTCGCCGTGGTGGATGTCTCCGCTCTCGGCCTTCAGGTCGGAGTGGGGCGCAAATTCCTCCAGCCGGCCTTCGACTTCGCGCATGTCGTCCACGGCGATGCCGAAGTGGTGGATACCGAGTTGGTCGTCCTCCTCACCTAGGCCGGCCCGGCGCTTGAGGAAGGTGAGGTTGTAGAAGCCATCGGTCATGGACATGTCGCCGGCTGAGGACCGGCCCAGCTCGCGGAGGCCGAAGTAGGTGCTGTAGTAGCTGGCCTGCCGCTCGGGCTGGTCGGTGAGCATGGCGATGTAGCTGATCTGGGCCTTCATGTGTCGGCGTCTCCTTCGATGTTGTGGGTTCACGCTACGCGAACGTGGAAGCTGGTGTCAAGCGGAGGGGACGGACGGATTCTTCGCTGCGCTCTGAATGACAAAGCGAGCTAGCGCTAGCGCTTCGCTTGCTGGGCGAAGGCGGGTTGGATGAAGGTTTCGGGCTTGGCGGTGGCGGCTTCGGTGGTCCCGAGCTGGGCGAGGTTGTCGAGCACGAACTTGATGCCTTCGGTGATGGGCGTGGGGTCGTCCTGCAGGAGGCGCTGATAGAAGGCCCAGGTGTTGTCGAGCAGCTCGGCATCGTCGGATTTGAGGAACTTGCGGTAGATGGTGGTGACGAAGGGCTCAGCTCGCTGATGTTGGGTAGGTGCTCAATCGACATGACGGCGGCGTGCAGGCGGTCGATTTGGGCTGGTGCAAGCGTGCGGGCGGCGCAGTCGCGGAACTTGGCTTCGACTTGGGTGGGATGGTCGAGGCGATCGACGCGGGCGGCTTCGGCGGTGAGGGTGCGGCCGTCGCGAAGGCGGATGGTGACTTGCTCGGGGGCGTCTTCGGCGCCGGTAGCGGTGGAAGAGCCGGCGCGGTGGACGCGGGACATGAGCTGGCGGACCTTGGGGTCGTGGATGCGCCCGTCGCTGACTTGGGCGAGGGTCAGCTCGCCGTCGACGAGGGCGACGGCGAGGAGGAAGGGCAGACTGAAGCCGGCGGCGACTTCGTCGGCGGGGTCGAGGCGGATGAGGGAAACCTGGTCGTGCAGGTCGGCCTCGATGGCTTCGACGTCGTCGGGGGCGAAGCCGTGATCGCGCCGGAGCTGGAGGGCGGCCTGGACCGGCTGGTGAGCCGGCGTGCAGGCGGGGAAGCGCTTGATCTTGAGGGAAGCCAGCAGCTCCCATTTGACGCCGAGCTTGGCCAGCGTTTGTTCGGCGTGCGCCTGGTCGATTTGGAGGGCCTGGAACAGGCCGAGCGGCGCTTCCAGGATGTCCGGGTCGCCGGTGAAGCCGGTCGCGGCCAGCATGGCGGCTTGGACGCCCTGGCTGGCAGCGTTGCCAGCTTGGAAGGCTTTAGCCATGACGCCGAAGTTGCGGCGCAGACCGCCCGCGGCGGCGGCGGCGATGCCGATGGCGCCGCGGAGCTGGGCTTGGTCGAGATGGAGGACCTTGCCCGCGGCGAGCGCGGAGGCGATGGGGCCGACGAAGCCGACGTGGTACCAGCCGCGGGCGGTGATGCCGCCACCCTCCTGGCGGCCGGAATCGACGGGCCTCGATCAGGCGGGCGCCGATCTCGTAGGCGGCTATGAAGGCCTCCAAGACCACAGCGCCAGACGCGTTCGCGTGCTCGCCGGCGGCGATGGCGGCGGGCAGGGTGTGGGTCGTGAGGTGGAAGCCGGCATCGAAGTCGAGGGCGCTGGAGAGGGTGCCGTTGGCCAGGGCGGCCAGCGGCGCGGCGGTGCGCTGGGCGGTGGCTCCCCAGATGGTGGCCTGGGGCTGGCCGCCGAGGGATTGCACGTAGCTCAGGATCTTTTGGCCGATCGGCAGCGGGACGGCGGCCAAGGCGACGCCGAGGTTGTCCAGGATGAGGAGCTTGGCTCGGTCGAGGGCTTGTTCCGGGATGTGCTCGAGGCGGAAGTCGTGGGCGAACTCGGCGAGCTTGGCTGTGGCTGGGAAGGTCAAGGCTCCCTCACCCTCTCCCGCCGCGGCGGGCGAGGGGATGTTTGGGTTCACCTGATAACGCCGATGCCGTCGCGGAAGATGATGTGGGTGCCGTATTTGCGGGAGAGAGCAGCCAGGCGGGTAATGATGCGCTCGGCGGTTTCGCCGCTGGCCAGGAGGGGACGGCCACGCTGGGGGCGGGGCTTGCCAAAGCCGAGATCGAGGGGGTAGAGGCGGATTTGGGCGAGCTCGTCGCCGGCGAAGTCGCAGACCGCGAAGACTTGCTCCCATTGAAGCGGGTCGGCGGTGTGGCCGCGGGTGTCGTGGGCGTAGCGGGTGTGGACGAAGTCCGCCGGGGTGGCGCGCTCGCCCAGGCTGTAGCGCTCGTAGGCTTCCTCGGGTAGGAAGCGCAGCGTCTCGAGGGTGAAGATGAAGGTGCCGATGCCGTGGAACACCGGCTTGCCTTTGTAGACCTCGATGGCCAGGGGAACCTGCGGGCCGTGGCCGGCGAACACGTCGGCGCCCGCCTCGATAGCGCGATGGGCGTAGTCGATGGCAAAATCCGCTGGGTCCTCAACCTGGCTGCGCTTGGCAGCCGTTAGCAGCGAGGCGCCGCCCTGCTCGTGGTTGTGGAGGCTGACCACGACGCGGTCAGCCATGGCGCGGGCTGCGCCGATTTGGCGGAGGTTCTCGGCGAGGTCGGATTCGTTGGCGTAGCTGTGTACGGCCGGCTCGTCGCCGAGGGCGAAGGTTTGGCCTAGGAAGTCGTAGCGCTCGCTGTCCTGCGCCGGCTTGGCCTCGCCGAGGTTGTGGGCCCGTTCTTCGGCAGCATCTAGGCCGATAGCCTTGCCGATGCGTTTGAGGTCGTCCATGAGGGGTGGGTCGAGGTGGTATATCTGCTTGTGACGGATGCCGTTGACGCCGGGGTGGCCAGGGGTGTCGCGGCGTTGCTCGCCGGCTCGGGCGCCGGGGTTGAACTGGGTGTTGGCGGCCAGCAGGGCGACTCGGCCGCGAGGCGTATCGAGAAACGATGGGGCGCGGGTTTCGGCCAGGTTGCGGCCGGAGCCGGCGTGGACGATGCCGGCTTGGTCGAGGTGGTCGATCGTCTCCATGACGCCGGCCCAACCGTAGTCGTCGGCATGGCTGCTGCCGCAGGCCAGCATGTTCAGGCCCAGCCATTTGAGGTCATCCAGCAGGGCGGGCTCGGTGGTCATGTAGGTGCCGCCACCGGGGCGCTGGGCGTGGGGGCTGTCGAGATAGCGGTGGACGCTGGCCTCGAGGTTGCAGAAGCGGGCGTCGGCTTCGTGGAGCAGCTCGCGGAGCCGCAGGTATTCCGGTTCGCGGAAGACGGCCAGGCGGCGCGTGAGCAGGACGTCGCCGGTGAGGGCGATGGAGAACCGGCCGGCTTCGGCTTCGTAGGTCAAGGCGATTTTGTCATTCCGAGCGAAGCGAGGAATCCGCTGTCGTGGGGCGCGGATTCTTGGCCCGCGGCTCAGAATGACAAAAAGCGGGCATCAGACGCTATTTTGCCTTCGCCTGCTGGATGTATTGGGGCGCGATGAAGTCGGGCGGGTTACCGGACTTGGCGCTGTCGGTGCCGGTTTCGGCCAAGGTGTCGAGCACGAACTTCACGCCCTCCACCGTTGGGGTGGGATCGTCGTGGAGCAGGTTGCGGTAATAGCTCCAGGTGTCCTGGATGACCTGAGTATCGTCGGACTTGAGGAAGCGCTTGTAGACGTCGACCATGAAGGCTTCATCTGACTTGTAGCGCTGGATGGCCTTGATATAGGCCCGGAGAAAGGCGACGGCGGTATCGGGGTGGGCAGTAAGGAAGGGCTTGACGGTTTGGACCACCGCCGTGGGGTATTCGATGGGCAGCAGGCTCATGTCGACCAGCGAGTGGAAGCCCTGCTTCTTGGCCTCGAAGTTGAAGGGCGGGGCCAGCGCCGCGGCTGAAATTTGGCCACTCCTGAGGCTGGCGAACATGCCGGTGTAGTCGGTGACGCCCAGGAAGCTCACGTCCTTGGGCGACATGCCCCAGCCAACCAGAGCGCGGCTGATCTGGAAGCAGGTGCTGTCGCACACGCGGGATACGGCGACAGTCTTGCCTTTGAGATCCTCGGGCTTGGTGATGCTGGCGGGGACCATGAGGTCGAAGATGGGCTTAGTGACCGGCACCGCCAAAATGACGTTGTCGACGCCGCTGAGATGCGCGCTGACGACGCTGGGTGAGTCGCTGTTGGCGAGGTCGATGTCGCTTCGTTGGAGCGCGGCGATGACGAGCTGGCTGGTGGGGATGGACGTGATGGTCGCGTCCAGGCCTTCGTCCTTGAAGTAGCCGGCTTCCAGGGCCACCTGCGGCAGGACCTGCAGGCCGCTGTTGATGGGCAGCGCGAAGCGCAGCGTGGTTTGGCTGAGGGGTTTGGCGGCCGCGTTGACTGAGGCAGGCGCCTTGCTGGCGCTGGCCTGGCCGGTCCCAGAGCTCGACGTGGCCGCCGTCCCACCGCACGCTGCCAGCAACAGCCCCACGGCTGCGATCGCAGTGAACCGTCTCATTCCAACCTCCATCGTTTGTCTCCGGACAGGATACTCGGCTGGGAGGTGGGGTTCCTGTCTGTGAAGGGTGCGACAATCTCCCCACACCGCTAGACGACGCAAGGAGGCAGGCAATGCTCACTCAGGAAGCTAACGAGCGGCTGACGCAGGTTGGCCCGGGGACACCCATGGGGAATCTGCTGCGGTGCTACTGGTTCCCGGTGGCGACGGCGGCCGAGCTGGACAAGGAGCCTGTGATCCCCGTCGAGCTGCTGGGCGAGAAGCTCACGCTGTTCCGCGGCCCCGATGGCCAGCTGGGC
>DAIUFO010000040.1:1677-16893 GCA_036844545.1 Chloroflexota bacterium | reverse complement strand
GCGACAATCGCAAGGACGAGCGCAAACTTCACGCCCAGCAGCGTCAGGCCGATGCCGAAGGCAACTCCAATTGCACACATGAGGATGAGCTGTCCGCGTAGCCAGGCGCCCAGCTTATTCTCAACGTCATCCCAAATTTGGAGGCCCCGCTCGCGGCGGTCGGATGAGAGAAACCCAAGGATGGTACGCCTGATGATCAACCGTTCGGCCGTCCAGTAGAACGTCACGACCAGGACTGTAAAGGCGCTGAAGAAGAGCCCCATTACGCCCAGCAGCGATCCGAGCAGTTTGCCAGGGTCGGGTGCGACGGGCAAAGAAGACCGCGGCGACGCGATCGCATTGTCGGCAGCCTGGCGCACTGTGGCGCTCGGGATTGCGTCAACAAAACTGTGCAGACGCGTCTGCAGATCGGGCATGGAGCTCGAAAGACTGGCCGCTTCTTCAACAACCGCGCTCTGTACCAGCCAGCCCGCACCGAGAAGCGCAAGCAACATGACGAAGTAAATGGCCAACACGGCTTGGCCACGACGGGCTCCGACTCGTCGAATACGAATGACGATGGGCGAGATAGCCTGCGCGAGGATGATGGCGATGAGCACGACAATGACGACCGGTCGCACGCGATAGAACAGGTAGGCGGCCGCAACCACCGTCAGCAAGCCAAGTGCCTGGAGCAAGCCGCGCCTGTACCATTTCATTCGGCGTCATCCGGATGCGGCCCGAGGGTTCCTCCACAGCCGGCACAGCGATCCGGCGCAGCGCCCGGCTCAGACGCAATCTCATCAGCCTCGAGCTTCAGCCCGTGCAGCGTGCAGTCCTCATTGAAGCATCGCAGGGCGGGTGGGGCAGCGTCGGCGGCCTCCTCTGAAGACTGCACGCCTTTTTGCTCCGTCATCGATAGATATTGTGCTCCTCCCCGGCGGGTGGCACTATGACTGTCGCAAATCGCGTGCCGATTCTGGCAAGGTGGATGACCTATTCGACAACTCCTTCGCGGAGAAACTCTCAGGCCTAGTGTGGGCCTTTGGCCTCCACAGCGCCACAGGGGCCGCCAGCGGCGGCGTCATCGATCGCTGCCTGTATGCCGTCGAAGCGGTAGAGCGGCTTGTAGTAGGGGGACACTTCCTCAGACGATGCGCCCATGTAGTGGCAGATGAACGACCGGCGGAAGCGATCCGAGGCGCGGTTCGGCTGTGACCCATGGATCAGGCTGCCCCCAAATAAGAGCACGTCACCCGGGTCGAGGTCCACCGGCACCTCGGCCAGTCCCTTTGGCACTGGGACGAACTCCCCCGCGAACGACACACTCAGGTCCGCTTCCTCGGGACAGAACAGCTCCAGCTTGTGACTGCCGGGAGCAACGAACAGCCCGCCGTTCTCACGATCCGCCCGATCGATGGCCAGCCAGGCGGCCAAACACGTCCCCGGAGAGACCCTGAGGTAGTAGTTGTCCTGGTGCGGCGCTTGGCCGCGGGCCGAGGGCGGCTTCCAGTAGAACATGCTCTGGGCGGCGATGGGCGGCTCATCCAGCAGAGCGTGCAGGATTGGCTCCAGCTTCGGGTGGACCATATAGTGCATGGCCAGCTGGCTGACCCGGTGCGGGTGCATCATGCGTGGGTAGGCGTCCAACGGGTCCTCGGCTTGTCCAACAGGGATCGCCTCGAAGCAGCCGGGAATCTCGCCGCGCGCGTGCAGCGCGTTGAACGTCGCGATCAGCTCATCGATCTCGCCCGGCGTGAAGAGGGAACGAACGATGGCGTAACCATCCCGCTCGAACGCGGCCAGCTCAGCTTGCGTGAGCGATGTTACGTCGAGCGCCATCGGCGAACGAGGTGACGAGCCATGAGCAAGCTTCGGCTTGGGGTAACTCACGCTCTCTTCGCTGGCTCTGAAGCCGCTTCCTTAAGCGCTGCCGCAGAGCCGCGAAGCGCTGCCGAAGCGCGAATCCCGATCCTCATCCGCGCGCGAACTGCCGGAGCGCTCTATCCAGCTCCGCGAGGCTGACGCGGTGCGCACCGGCCACATCCTGTCGAGGCGGGCGAGACCTCAGGTCGCGGGTGACGTGCCAGATCAGCGCTGCCGCGGTCGCCTCCGGCCGCTCATCGGCCAGCGTCGCCTGGACGCCCGGCTGCCACCAGCGCGCGAGGCACCGAACAACGATCGGCAGCCCGACGAGCGGCACGTCGACTGCCCAGAGCTCTTCCGCCACCCGGTCCAGCTTGCGGCCGGGTAGCGGCGGATGGGTGAGACGGCTGGCCAGCTCCGGCTCTGCCCTATCAGGATGGAGAACCGCCACGTCCTGATCCTCCACCGCGGGCAGCACCTCGGAGATCACCGGATGCTGCTCGACCAGCTGCCACAAGAGGCCAAACGCGCACTGCTCCGTCCCGATGTTGATCACGCCCCAGGTGATGGCCTTGCCGCCCAAGGAGGGGTTGCCGGTCCAAGAGGTCAGCCCGCTGGGCTGTGAGCCCCGCGGCGCTCCGACGGCGTACAGGGGGCCCAGCGGGCCGTACAGCTGGTAGAGCGCGGCCAGCGAGGAGTCGCGGGCGACGCGCCGCCAGGGCTTGCGGTCCGTCACCCGCTGCCAGAAGTCGAAGGCGACGTGGTCGGCCGCTCGGAGCATCTGCCGGGTCTCGCGCTGATAGCGGGCCATAGCGGCGTCCAGGTCCAGTGGTTCGTCCTCCTCCCGCTGGCCGGCAGCCTTCAGGACGGGCTCGTTGCGCCTGGCAGGAGACGGCACGGGCTTCGACGTGGCGGCTGCAGCCGGGCGCTCTTGGCCGGGGGTGGCGCTGATGCCCGGCTCCGGCTTCGGCTTGGCGGCTCGGGGGCTGGCTGGCGGCACCTGCTCCACCGCCGCCGCCAGGCAGGCCCTGCAACCCAGGCTCTGACGCCCGGCGACGAGCGGCGAAGCCGCGCCGCAAGCCGGACAGCGCTGGGGCAGAAACCGCCGAGTGGCCGGCAGCCAGACCAGCGCGAACGGGTACGTCCGCGATCCTCGCCGGACGACAATCGGAAGCCGGTAGGCCGGTACCAGGACCACGTGCAGGCGGAAGGGCCGGATGTCGCTTCGGCCCTGATGCTTCTCCTCCAGTTCGCGCAGCCGCCGCGCACGCTCCACTTGGGCGGCGTCCGCCTGGGCGTCATAGAGCGATGTGCGCTCCGGGGCGGCCCGCGCGCGCCGCTCGGCGATCGACTCCAGGATGGCTGCGTAATAGGCTTCAACCCGCCGGCGTTCGTCCTCGAGCCAAGCGCGGGCTCGGCGACTGAGCTGCGCCATCCTAGTGGCGACACGCTCGCTGAGCACCTCGTGAGCCACGCCCAGCGCGCACTCCAAGTCGGGCTCCAGACACCACTGCCCGATGTCCGGCGCGGCGAGCGGCGCGGCCTGCTCGATGACCTGCTTGGCAGCGCTATCGAGCACCAGGGCCTGGTGGGCGTCGACCCACACCTCCTCCCGTTCCTGGAACGGCTGCTCCAGCGTGTACGTCACCAGCGCGCCCATGCGCAGGACCGGCAGCCGCACCGCCGCCGGCACGCCGTCCGGGTCGATCCGTCCGTGGTCGACCGTCAGGTCCGACCGCGCCTGCTCGAGGAGCGCGGAGCTGCTCGGCGCTGGAATCGGCGGCCAGGGCAGGAAGCCATAGGCCACATCCTGCTCGTCCAGGACCTCTGCAGCGGCCTGCTCCAGTGCCGGGTGCCCGGGCATGAGCAGCACCGCGTCCTCTTCCTCGGCCACCTCGGGATCGGCGGTCAGCACGATCTCCTCTGGCATCGACAAGCGCCGCTGGAGCGGCTCCGGCAGCACCACCAGGGCGCCCTCCTCGCGGGGCTCGACCAGGGCGCCTCGACGCTCCGCGTAGCGCAGCCAGAAGCGCAGGCCGGGATCGCAGATCATTGATTGTGGCGCTGGCCGACCAGCCGGTCGTTGCGCTCGCGACTCTCCAGGTACTGTCCGCGGGCACGGGCCAGCTCGTCTCCGAACGCGTCCAGCCGCTGCTGAAACTCGTCCTGGCCGCTGCTTTCCGTGTGCAGGCGAAAGAGGAAGCTCTCGAAGTCGAAGTCGTCCTCGATCCTGCCCAGAATCATGTCCAGCTCGCCAATCACCAGCTCGAACAGGTTGATCTTGGCCTCGAGCGTGGCCAGCATCCGATCCTCGATTGTGCCCACGTTGACCAGGTTGGTGAGCATCACGTCCCGGTCCTGCCCGATGCGGTGGATGCGCCCCAGCCGCTGCTCGATCTGCATCGGGTTCCAGGGCAGGTCGTAGTTGATCATCACGTGGCAGAACTGGAGGTTGCGGCCCTCGCCGGCGGCCTCCGTGGTGAGCAGCACCGGCGAGTCGTCCCGAAAGCGGCGCACCGCCTCCTCCTTGTCCCGCCGGCTGAGGCCGCCGTGGTAGACGGCGGTTTCCGGCACTGCGCCGGCGACGGCCTGAGCCAGGAGATCGAGCGTCTGACGGAAGGCGGTGAAGATCACCACCTTCTCGCCCTGGGTCAGATGCCGCTGAAGCACGCGCAGCAGCGCCGCGGCCTTGGCCGGGGTTCCGATCGCCCGCGCCTGCTCGGCCAGGTCAGACCAGCCATGACGTTCGAGGCTGGGGACCAGCGCTGAGGGACTCGACCCGGCCAGCCGCTGAAGCGCGCGCAGGCCGAGCAGCTCGGCCTGTGAGGCCGTGCGCGCCTCTTGGCGGACACGCTCCGAGACGAGCCGATACACGTCCGCCTCCTCCCCGGCCGGAGTGACGCGGATGGTTTCGGCCAGCCGCCGTGGCAGCAGCAGCGCCACCTCGCTGCGCCGGTGGCGGACCATCACCTCACGCGTGCGGGCCTGGAGGCCGGCCACGTCTCGCGGTCCATCCCGGCTCGCCTGGTGCGCGGCTCGAAACTCGGCCAGGCTGCCGAGGTGGCCAGGCCGCACCAGGCTCACGAGCTGGAAGAGATCGTCGAGGCGGTTCTCGACCGGCGTGGCGGTGAGCAGCAGCAGGTAACGGCTGGTGAGGGAGCGGACCAGCTTGGCTGAGGCGCTGCGAGGCTGCTTGAGCCGGTGCGCCTCGTCGACGATGAGAACGTCCCAGCTGATGTCGGCCAGGCGGTCCTTGAGCGGCTCCCGGCGCGCCGCGGCCAGCGAGGCGATCACGATCGGGGCCCGCAGCGGATCGGCCGTGCGCTGCCAGGCCGGGCTGCCCTGGGCCAGGCAGGGCAGGGCGAACTTGCGGTCCAGCTCCTCCCACCACTGCTGGACCAAGCCGGCGGGAACCAGGATCAGCACGCGCTCCGCCAGCCGCCGCAGATAAAGCTCGCTGAGCACCAGGCCGGCCTCAATAGTCTTGCCCAATCCCACCTCGTCGGCCAGGATGGCCCGGCTGCGCATGCCGCGCAAGACCATTGACGCCGCGTGCAGCTGGTGCTGGAACGGCTCGAAGCGCAGGCGGGGTAGGCAGATGAAGGTGTCGAAGCCGGGCCTCGCCCACACGCCGGCAGCCTCGTCGACCAATACAGAAGCGTCGTTTTCGATAAGTCGGGGCTGCGCCAGCTGCTCCAGCAGCCCGCGGTAAGGCGCGAGGCCGTTCCGCATGCTGTCGCCATCGAGGCAGCCGCTCACGATGTGACTCCACTCGCGGCTGCAGCTGAGGCCCCCGGAACCGCCAGTCAGCGGAGGCGGGAGCGTGCGCGCCGGACCGGCGCTGGCGCTAGCCACGCGATGCGCTGCGAAACGCTGAGGCCCAGTCCGGCATCAGCTCGGGCTCAATCCCAACCGCATGGATCGACGTCAGCTTTTATCTTGGGAACATGATACCGGGATATTTCCACGCACGGCGAGCATGCTTCGCACAAGTCGTCGTGGCCACGTGTGTCTGGGACGAACAAAGCTCATCAGCCCTGGCCAGGCGTCACCCAGCTAACGAGTGCCCAGGGCTCGCAGCATTGTCCCGGTGACACCTTCGTTCTCGCCGCGATGAGTCAACTCGTGGAGAAGGTAGTACTCCGTTAGAGGATGATCGTCGGTGATCATCGGCCCGTCACCGACAAAACGGTCGACTTGGTCGTCCTCCAGCCAGCGCATGCCGGCCAGGATCTCCGACCAGGGCTTCTCCGGCAGGGAGGAGCTGTCCGGCGCGCCCGCGATATCCGCCTTGGCTTCGGGCGACTCGAGGAAGCGGGACACGGTGGCGGCGTCCCAGGTGATTGGCGCGTCCGATCCCAGCATGTAGATGGCAGCGTCGTCCAGGTTAATCAGGACTAGGACGTGGCGAAACTCAGAACGGAATGTCCGCATGTGCTGGCGCAGCTGGTCCGGGTCGACGCCGAAATAGAGCCATTGCAGCATGAGGCCGCCTGGACGCAGCGCCCGGTGCGCATCAGCATAGAACTCGCGGCTGTACAGGACCGCCGCGCCCGCGGTCTGTATGGGCGGCGGCGGATCCACCGCGATAAGGTTATACCTTCGCGAGGTGAGCCGCACGTAGTTGCGCCCATCGGCAGTGATGACCCGGCTAAGCGGGTTGTGCAGAAACTGATCGGCATCGGCATAGAACACGGGCATCATCAGCGGGACCGTGGGCGAGATGTCGACAGCATCCGTATGCATGCCGAGCAGGAGGCCAGAGCGAAAGGTCGACCCCATGCCGAAGCAGATGTCGAGAAAATCCTGGGCATTCGGACGCATGATCTTGGGGATATAGGCCATCAGCTTGGTTTCAACGGCGATGGACGTCATCGTCGTACCGCTGGTGTACAGCAGGCGGTCCTCTACGGCGCCGCCTACGGCGTCCACCGTAGACAGGCGGTCTTCCGTGTGGTAGTACGGCAAGCCGGTAGTGTTCAGCTCGCGCTGGGTGGAGGTGAGGGCGAGTGGGGAGCCGGTCAATACCAGCACTGGCGGCACAACCAGAACGACGCCGGCGGCGACAGCAAGCCGAAACGGCGCCGATCTCAGAGACGGAACACTGGCCAGCAGCAGCAGCAGCGCCAGAGCCACGGCCGCGTCCGCCGCGGCGAGCAGCAATATCGAGTCGTTGGTGCCCAGGGCGCCGGTCAGGATGAACGCGGCGGCCAGCGTGCCCAGGATGGAACCCATGGTATTCCATGCGTACAGAAAGCCAATGCCACGAGCG
The DNA here is from genome assembly GCA_036844545.1 of Chloroflexota bacterium. Taxonomy (GTDB): domain Bacteria; phylum Chloroflexota; class JAJPGV01; order JAJPGV01; family JAJPGV01; genus DATGVV01. The sequence continues at coordinate 9,776 of DAIUFO010000040.1, read as the reverse complement.
CTGTCCGCGGCGTTGCGGCTGACCAACCTAGCCGCGAGCGGAAAGGCGTAGCCCATGCATGTCGTCGCCGGCAGCAGCATGACGGCCCGAGCCACATTGTGCCCAGGCCACAACGTGGCCAGCGGGACGGTGAGAAACGCACTCACAGCGACGCCGAGAAACAGGACAGCAAGTGTCTGGAGTGAGTCGTTGACGCGATGGCTTACCGCGCGATAGGCTGCGCCGCCCGCGGCGATGCCAAATAGGAAAGCGGCCAGGATACCGACGAACTGGTAGATCTGAGAACCGGTGCCCTCGGCCAGCATGCGCGTCCAGAGCACCTCCAAGCCGAGAGCCACGAAACCCGAGACGAAGCTGGCGGCGTAGATCGCCAGGCGGAGGCGTTGGCTCAGCGCCGGCGCCTCGCTGTCAGCGTCGGAAGCGTGGGCATCCTGGCTGGCGGCAGGCTGTCGCACTGCCAGGACGAGAGCGATGGCGCCAGCCAGCACGTTGAGACCGACGGCCAGATGGGACGTGGCCGACAAGCCGAAGAGCTCGATGAGAACGAATCCCGAGAGGAGACTGCCTGCCATGGCGCCCACCGTATTCGCACTGTACAGACCTCCCATATGGGTGCCGGCGGTGCGCAGTGACGTCACCAGGTGCCGGGTGAGCAGAGGCAACGTGAGACCCATGAGGAACGTGACTGGGGTCACTGTCGCCAACGCCAGGCCCAGCCGCGGCAGCGTGAGCGTGCCAGCTGACGTAGCGTCGTACGCGAAGCGGTATGCGCCGTCGATCATCCGGAAACCGAGCGGCACTACGAGCGCGGCGGCGGCGACGGCCAGCTCGATAAGGCCGTAGAGTCTGAGCGGGCTGCGCAGGCGTGGGGCAATGAAGCCGCCGGCCAGGCCGCCGAAGCCGAGGCCGGCCATGAAGGCAGTCACGATCGTGCCGATGGCCTCGGTGGTGTTGCCAAACACCAGAACCAGCTGGCTCGACCACACCACCTGGTAGATTAAGCCGGCCGCGCCAGAGGCCACGAACACGCCTACAACAAGGCGATCCTCGATCCGTCGCCTGGCTCTTTCAGGAATGGGGAGACTTGTGGCCGAGCTTACGGCTAGCCGATCGCCGGCTTGTACGGCAATGGCCGCCGCTTCCGCGCCTCGCGGCCAGGCCCCAGGGGATTGCCCTATGTCGTCGCCTCCGAGAGTGGTCTACGGCCGCAAAGAGCCGCGCCTGCGCGGGTTGCTGGCGCTTTGTCCAAGCCGGGCGGCCCTCGCAACTTGCACCCAACGAACACAAGCAGCCGCTTTTGTAATGTTAGCGAACTTCTTGTGAGCTGTAAATCACTGACTGCGCGGCCTGGAACCTTCCCCTGGCGCGCGACCAAGACCTTATCGCCCACGCAATAATTGCAGCGCGTGACTATACGACCTCAACTTTTACTTCGACGTGCTGTGCCCATTCGCATGGCGAACGGGAGGCCGGCGCGGTTCATATGAGCGTCAAGTCCAGCCTGGCCGGAGCAGGCCGGCTCATGGAGGCGCTCGACTCGGGCAACACCGGCGACCTCGGCCCGGTGCTGCTGAATCTCGCTGACGGACTGCAAGAGACCATCGGCGACAGCACCGTCTGGGAGCCCGGCGAAGTGCGATCCTTCACTGATTTCACTAAGTACGTGCTGATCGCGGTCGAAAATGGGGATTTCAGTTTCGCGGCGGAGGTTATCGGGGCACACGTCATCCCCTTACTGCAGAAGGTGGACGTGAGGTCGGCGGTCCTGAAATCGTCTTCCAAGGACAGCGTCACATCCGCCGTGCAGGAACAATACACCGACTTCATGTACCCGGACGAATGGCGCGGCGTGATTCCGCAAGAAGTCAGAACTTCGCCGCTGCGCGCCACCGCCGTCTACAGCCTCGATTACATCGAGCACATGTGCTTTCCACGGTTCAAACGTCACCACGAGCTGCAGGTATTGATTGCCGGCTGTGGCACCGGCGAATCAGCCTGCCGCTGCGCGATGCAATTCCCGGATGCGCACTTTGTGTGGACGGACATCAGCCCAACGTCGCTGCAGCGCGCCGAGCAGTACGCGCGCGAGCTGGCGCTCGACAACGTCGAGCTGCGCCTTGCAGACATCATGACCATGGACCTGGGCGAAACATTCGACATCATCATGTCGTCAGGGGTGACCCACCATCTCTCGGAACCAAGCGCCGGGGTAGCGAACCTCAGCCGCCATCTCAACGACGGGGGCGCGCTTGCCGCGATGGTGTATGGCGAGTACGGCCGTTTCGAAATCGGCCTCTTTCAGGACGCGGTGCGGACCGTGCTGGGTTCGCAGATGAATTTCAGGAACGGCATCGAACTGGCGGAAGCGTTTCTGGAAGAAATCGACCTCTCCAACCGTCTGCCCAATATTGCCTGGAAGCACGAGCTCAGCGGCGGCGAGAACCACATGGTCGACCTGTTGTTGAACGTGAACGAGCATCGCTACAACGTGCGCAGCCTCAGCGACATGGTGGAGGCGGGCGGCATGCGGATCGTCGACTTCATCGCGAACCTGTCATTGAACCCGGATAAATACGTTAAGAGCGACAAGCTGAAAGCACAATTCGAGTGGCTGACGTATCTGGATCGCTGCCGGCTTGCCGAGGCGATCAGCGGCCGCATCAGCAAGCTGCATTCCCTGGCAGCCAAGCAGACGAACGAAGATCCAATGCCCTCGCCCGCCGATGATGCATTCCCCACCTACCTGGTCTTTAGAAGCCCGTTTCTGTTGGAAGGATCGTTCGACACCAACCTCGGGCCCCAGCACTATCTGGAGCTCGACGTGAGCTGCATCTACGAGCCGGCAACAGCGAGCCGGCAACCGCTGCTGATTGACGAATCGATCAAGCACCTGCTGAGCCTGTGCGACGGACGCGGCTCGGTGCAGGACATTTGCCGGCGAATGCCCAAATCGGTCTCGATACCGGCTGCCCAGGGATTCATCCGTTCGGCCGTCCAGCAGCGCTACCTGTTCCTGCACCTGCCGGACGCCGAAACATCCTAACCGTGCGCCTGGCTCGCGATCACTTCGATGCTGATGTCGATCGCCTCGCCTGCGACCATGCGCGCAGGATCTTCGGGATCGATGACGTGGCCTCGCCCGGGACGCCTTCCGGCAAATCGTCTCGACGTATCACTCGATGAATGCAGCCAACTCCTGCAGAGATGACCTCGAGCCTGCTTCATTATCTCGGGCCGAACACCTGCTGGTATGTCCTCACAGAGGACGCTGACTTCGGTTCCGGCCCCGACATCCGCCAGGGCCCACGTTATTGTCATCTCGCCGGCGAATGCAGGGTCTCCGGACTCGAACACCACGCTCTCCACAATCCTCTCGTAGGGGACCAATGTGACGAATCGCACTTGGAAGGTGTCCCTGTCGTCGGATGTCTTGCCACGCGGGGAATGCTCAGGATCCTGGTATGTGAGCGACATTCGGAACGTTCCACTCCGAACCCGTCCAGGAAGACTCCCCCTCCTCAGTATTCAGCCAGGAAACAGCATCGACGAAAGCCTGGTCCTCCTTTTCCCGCGGGCTGTTGGCGATGGCCAGTGACTGTCGATGCGCTTCAGCGATGAACTCCGGGGAGTTCACGTCCGGAAGCCAGAATTGAACGGGCCGCAGGCCCTGCTGCCGCAGCTTTTCGCGGTAGCGTCTCGCCCTCTCCTTTGCTGACATGGCCATGCTTACATTCACCCTAACACCAGTCCGGTCGCGGCGACAATAGAGGGCGATGGAATTCGAAACGATTTTGTTCGACGTGCAGGAGCGGGTGGCGCGCATCACCCTCAACCGGCCGGAGCAGCTGAACGCGCTCAGCTTCAAGATGCGCGACGAGCTGGCGTCGGCGTTCAACCGCTGCGCCGAGGACGCCGACGTTCGCGCTGTGCTGCTGGCGGGGGCCGGGCGGGCCTTCTGCGCCGGCATCGACCTGGCCGACGGGTCGTTCGAGGAGGCGCCCATCGAGTCGGTGGAGGCGCGCACGGGGGGCGACTTCCGGGCCAAGTTAACGGGGCTGGGCAAGCCCACGGTGGCGGCCGTGCAGGGCTTTTGCCTGGGCGGCGGCTCCGAGCTGGCGCTGTGCTGCGACCTCCGCATCGTGGCCGAGGACGCGCAGTTCGGCCAGCCCGAGATCAACCTGGGCTCGACGCCGGCCGGCGGCGCTACGCAGCGGCTGCCGCGGCTGATCGGCGTCGGGCGCGCCCTGGAATGGCTGATGACCGGCGAGCGCATGCCCGCCGCCGAGGCGCATCGCGTCGGCCTGGCCAACCGCCTGGTGCCGGCCGCCGAGCTGGACGCCACAGCTCTCGAGCTGGCCAAGAAGCTGGCCGCCAAGGCGCCGCTGGCCATCCAGTACATGCGCGAGGCCGTCTACCGCGGGCTGGACCTGCCCATCGAGGACGCGCTGCGCCTGGAGTTCCACCTGGGCGGCCTGCTGCGCACGACAGAGGACCGCGTTGAGGGCCTGAAAGCCTTCCGCGAGAAGCGCCCGCCGGCGTTCAAGGGACGATGAACGTGGTGCCGAGCCACCCTCTCCCGTCGCGGCGGGAGAGGGCAGGGTGAGGGAGCCCACCCCTACCGGCGGGAGGGCGCCGGCACAGCACGGGGTTGCCCGGCGAGTGCGCGCCAGCGACCATGCAGGTTCCAGGATCGAGCTGCGGGGAGGGATCGCCCTCGAACGCCTGGCCGACGGGACCATCGAGGAATGGGCACTCGACCCCTGCTACGACCGGCTGATCTCGACGTCAGGCACGTTCGAGGAGTTCCCCTGGTGCCGGACGGACGGGGCGGACGACCGGCCGGTGCATGCTTCCACGGCCGGCAAATGGCTGCTGTTCCCGAGTTGCTCCGCGGCGGCCGGCCAGTGGGCGGCCATCGCCGCCGAGATCGCGCGCGGCGGCCTGTGGCACGCCAAGGTATCGCTGACCAACTCGGCGCCCGCCAAACCGGGCCACGTGGTGTGCGTCTACACCCGGGACGCCGGCGACGCGGCCCAGCTGTTGCGCGCCGGGCAGCGGCTGCAAGCGCTGGGGCTGACGCCCGCTAACGGCGCCATCTTCTACAAGCCCGACCTGTTCACCGAGCAGGAGCGCTACTCCGGCGCGGCCGCGGCCAGCATTTTCGGCCTGCGAAGCGGCAGCGGCTTCCTGTTCAAGACGGCCGGCTTCAAGGCGTTGCCGGCAGAGATGCAGGCTCGGCTCGAGGAGACGCTGGCGGGGCTGCAATAGCTGCTTCTCCCGCGGCTAAGCCAAAGCGGCTGTACTACGGCTGGCTCCTGGTGGTGGCGCTGGGTGTCACCACCATCATCTCCTACGGCAGCTCGCAGTACCTGTTCGGAGTGCTGGTGCTGCCGGTCACAGCCGACCTCGGCTGGGACCGGGCCAGTCTTTCCGGCGCGTTCTCGTTGGGGCTCGTCGTGTCCGGCTTCGTCGGCTTGGCGGTCGGCCGCTTCGTGGATCGCCGCGGTGCGCGCTGGGTGATGACGGCCGGCTCGGCGTTGATTGGCATTAGCCTGATCGGACTGTCGCGCGTGCAGACGCTGGGGGCCTTCTACGCCTGGTGGGCGGGCGGCGTGGGTCTGGCCCAAGCGCTCACTCAGTACCCGGTCACCTTCACCGTCGTGGCCAATTGGTTCCAGCGGCGGCGAGGCTCGGCCATGGCTCTGCTCACAGTCCTGGGCGGGCTGTCGTCGCCGATCTTCATCCCGCTGGTCGGCTTCCTGGCGCCGCGGCTGGGCTGGCGCGAGACGCTGCTGACGCTGTCGGCCATCAACCTGCTGCTGGCGCTGCCGCTGCACCTGCTGGTGGTCCGCCGCCACCCCGAGGACATGGGCCTGCTGCCCGACGGCGCAGCCTCCGCCGCGCCCGTGAGCCAGGCGGAGCTGCTCGGCGACACCCTGCGCCAGGCCGTGCGGCGGCTGCCATTCTGGACGCTGACGGCCAACGTTTGCCTGGGCCTGCTGGGAGCCAACCTCATTTTCGCCCACCAGATCGCCTACCTGATCGGGCGGGGACACGCCCCGGAGGTGGCAGCCAGCGCCGCCGGCGCGTTGGGCCTGGCCAGCTTGCCCGCCCGCTACGGGTTCAACATGCTGAGCGACAGGCTGGGCTCGCAAGGGCTGCTGGGCCTGTGCGGCCTGCTGCAGGCCGCCGGCGTGCTGGTGCTGCTGCTGTTCACCAGCTCGCCCGTGGGCCTGCTGGTGTACGTGGCGGTGTACGGCGCCGCCTACGGCGCCTCCTCGCCGCTGAGCGCCTCGGCTCGCGCCAGCCACTTCGGCGCCATCACCGCCACCCAGGGCGTGATGGCCCTCATCTGCGCTGCCCTTGGCCCACTGGCCGCTGGCGCCCTGTACGACAGCCTGGGCAACTACACCCTGGCCTTCGTCCTGACCGCCGGCGTGTTCCTGCTTGCCGCCGCGGCCATGTTCGCCACGCCCAGGCCGGCTACGCTTGTGTGGGATGCTGCATGAGAGATGCCGGGAAAACGACCGCGAGAGAGGCGCTCAATCAGAAGGTGGGTCGTGTTCGCCAGGAATTCCCGGGCGAGTTCTTGGACAAAACGCTGGACGAAATACGTGCACTGGCCAAGAGCGGCAACGCTAAAGCCAGAAAGGCTGCGCAGCTCCTGTTTGACAGGCGATTTGACAAGAGGGATTTATGAGTACCGTCAAGAGCTGGTTTGCTGCAAAAGTCATCTTCGAATCGATTCATCAGGACGCTCGAGACGACCAGCTCTTCGAAGAAAAAATCGTCGTTTTGAAGGCTGCGTCCGAAGCCGAAGCTGAGTCTAGAGCCGCCGCGGTGACAACGGCCGATGCTCAGAGCTACGTCAACGCTTGTGGCGAACAGGTCGAGTGGCGCTTCAAGGAAGTCATAGACATAAAGCCGCTCTTCGACGAGGACATCACTGACGGGACAGAAGTCTACTACTCCTTCTTAGGGCCGAAGGAGCTGAAGGAGCTCAAGCGGCGGCTGCAGACCGCGCCTCGGTAATCTGGCTCCGTGAAGCTCAACGCGGACTCCAATCGGGCCAGTGGCAAGCCACACGCGGTCGTCCGCGGGGTCGAGGAGGCGCTGCGGGAGATCAGCTCCTGGCCGGGCGTGGAGTCGGTGGTGGCCGGGCGCATCTCCAAAGTCAGGCATCGCTACCCAAGCTTGTCGGTCACCTTGCAGACCAGCACCGTCAGCGGGCTGAAATGCCTAGCCCGCATCGGCCAGGCCGTGCAGGAGCTGTTCATCGTGACTGGCGAGCCCGCCGGCGTAGAAAGCCGGCTGAAGGACCGCTGGGGCTAGCCGCAAGCGGCCTCACCGGCCGAGACTGCCGGTCGCGGTCTGCCACGCGCCACGGATCATGGGCCGAGGGTGCATCATTGGAGAACTATCGGATCAGGAGAACTCCGTGCTCCACACCCGCATCTGCGACCTGCTGGGCGTCCGTCATCCCGTGGTCCTGGGCGGCATGGGCGGTGGCGCCACCAACCCCGAGCTGGTGGCCGCGGTGACCAATGCCGGTGGCTTCGGGATCCTGAGCGCTACCCATCAGCAGCCGGAGCAGCAGCGCGCGGACGTGCGGCGCCTGCGCGAGCTGACCAAGGACGGGCCGTTCGGCCTCAACCACCTGCTGTTCATCGTCGAGGAGCCCCGCTTCGAGGCCACCCTCGAGCTGCGGCCCAAGGTGGTGTCCACGGCCTGGCCATGGCCCGAGCAGGACCTACGGCGCTATGCCTCCGCGGCTCACAACGCTGGCTCGCTGTTCATGCACATGGTGTCGACGGTGCCGGAGGCGGTCCGGGCGGCGGAGGCAGGCGCCGATGTCATCGTCGCGCAAGGCAGCGAGGGCGGCGGCCACGTCGGCTGGATGGGTACCCTACCGCTGGTGCCGATGGTCGTCCGCGCCGTGGCGCCGCTGCCGGTGCTGGCTGCCGGCGGGCTGGCCGACGGCGCTGGGCTGGCAGCTGCGCTGGCGTTGGGCGCGGACGGGGTGCTGCTGGGCACGCGCTTCCTGGCCACGCCCGAAGCGCCGGTGCCACAGGCCTACAAGGAGCAGATCGTGGCGCGCG
>DAIUFO010000040.1:0-1667 GCA_036844545.1 Chloroflexota bacterium | reverse complement strand
ACAGCTACAAGCAGGCCATCGTCGAGCACGATGGCCACGACACCTTCCTGACCGAGATCCCGGACATCGCCCAAAGCCGCGTCTGGCCGGGCGCCATGTCGCGCGTGGCCCGCAACCGCTTCATCGAGCGCTGGGCCGGCCGCGAGTGGGAGGTGCGCCAGCGGCGGGCCGAGATCAACAAGGCCGCGGTCGAGGCGCGCGCCCGCGACGACGGCGAGGAGTACCACTTGTCGATGGGCCAAACGGCCGGTCTGATCCATGAGATCGCACCGGCCGCTCAGATCGTGGAGCGCATCGCCGCCGAGGCCGAAGCCATCATCGCCGGCCGCTTGCGCGGGCTGATAAGCTAGCCCCGCTCGTAGACCGTGAAGGGCACTACCGAGGCTTTGGGCAGCACCAGCCAGTTGCGCTCGAAGTCGAAGCTGGCGCCGCGCACCCACTCATTCGGGAGGGGCACTGTAGTGTCCCACTGGTCAAGCGAGATCACGTAGTGGTAGCGGGCGTTATCCAGCTGCTGAGACAGCTCATCCTCTGATATGAAATCGATGGCCACCGAGTCGTACTGGGGCAGCTCATAGTAGACGTGGTTGAGGGAGTTGCCCGCCAGGATGATGGTGTCGTCCGACGAGTAGTGGGATCCGATGTAAGCGATGGCCTGTTCCGGCGGGGTGGCCAGCGTGTGCAGCGTCCGCACCAGCGGGCCGCCCTTGGCGGCGAAGAACGCCGTCAGCGCCACACCCAGCACCAACCCGGCCGGCCGCCAGCGCCTGAAGCGCAGGCTGGCGGCGCCCAGCAGCAGCAGCATGGGCGGCACTGCCGGCAGGATCTTGCGTGGGTCGGTGGGCTGCATGACCAGCAGCATAAACAGGCCATAGGGCACCAGCCAGCTCAGCGCCAGCCAGGTAGCCCGCCCGCGGCCGGCCAGCAGCGCCAACATCAGCAGCGCCGCCGACAACCCCAGAAAGGCATTCAAACCGCTCTCCCGCGGGCCCCCGAAGTAGGCGCTGAAGACCGAACCGAAGTCGGCTAGGCGGCCGCCCAGCAGATCGCGTGTGAGCGGCTGGCCCACCATGCTGTCTGCCGTCCTCACGTAGGCCACCTGCGTCCTGAGCGGCTGGTACAGCTGGTGTAGGTCCCAGCCCACGCTGCGCAGCAGCGACACGGTCCACACCAAGCAAGCCGCCGCGAAGACGGCGCCGCCGAGCCGCGGCTCGCGCCAGGCGCGGTCCCGGATCAGCAGCGGCAGCACGTACAAGCCCATCACCGCCAGCGGCACGACCGCGTCCTGCGGTCGCACCCCTAGGCCAAAGCCGGCCACCCCACAGCCCGCCGCCAGCCACCATCGCCGCGCGCTGGCCGCCCGCGTCCACGGGCCCAAGGCCGCGCCTTCACGCCTGACAGCCCGCTGCAGCAGCCAGACGGCCGCGACGGCGAACAGCAGGCCGGGCACATCGCTCATGGCCATGTCGCTGTTGAGCCAGAACAGCGGCATGGCGGCCAGCGGCAATGCCGCCCAGCCGAAGCCGAAATCGCTGGCCAGGGCGTAGAGCGCCAGCACGCACAGCGCCCCACAGATCGCGCTGAGCAGAGTCAGCGCCGCCACCGGATCGTGGCTGACGGTGTAGGTCAGGCGCGACAGGAACACATAGGCTGGGTAGCCCGGGGGG